>DVKA01000102.1 GCA_018716365.1 Candidatus Caccocola faecipullorum | reverse complement strand
GCCGTATGCGGGCTCCTTCTTCCACGCCTCGTCCTCGGCGGGGTCTCCCGCCGCCCACGCCGCCTGAGTAGTCGCCGCTATCAGGCAGCAGAGCACCGCGCTCAAAAGCTTTCTCTTCACTGTGCATCTTCTCCTTCTATAGGAATTTACAAAAGGCTTTATGGTTTTTCGCCGCAGCCTGATGTTTCGGTTTATTCCGCCTCGTCCTCCGCGCGGCCGAAGTCGAGCATTTCCAGAACGTGCTTGCGGTATTCCATGAATTTGCTGCTCGTGCGGTTGCGCGGGTATTCGAGCTCTATTTTCAGATCCTCGCGCACGCGGCCCGGGCGCGGGGCCATTATGACGACGCGCGTGCCCATGTAGAGCGCCTCGTCGACGTCGTGCGTGACCATGAGCATCATGTGGCGGCTCTCGCCCCACATGCCGAGCAGCTCGTCCTGCATGTTCATTCGCGTGAAGGCGTCGAGTGCGCCGAGCGGCTCGTCGAGCAGGAAGACGGGGGGGTTGTTTATCATCGTGCGTATCAGCGCGACGCGCTGCGCCATGCCGCCCGAGAGCTGGTGCGGATACGACGTGCGGAACTCCTCAAGCCCCGCCATTTTGACGAGCCTTTCGACCTTCTCGTCCATGCCTTCTGTGTTGTGCATCATGCGGAGGCTGAAGGATACGTTCTGCTCCACTGTGAGCCACGGGAAGAGCGTCGGCTTCTGAAAGACCATGCCGCGCTCCGGCGCGGGGCCCGTTATCGGCCTGCCGTCGAGCGTCAGCGTGCCCGTCGTCGGCATTATGAGGCCGGCGATGAGGCGCAGTATCGTGGACTTGCCGCAGCCTGACGCGCCGACGATGCTGATGAACTCGCCCGTGCGCACTTCGAGGCTGACGTCCTGCAGCGCGTTCGTAACGTTGGCCGCGTCGGTGCGCGCGAAGCTCTTTGAGACGTGTTCGAGCTTCAGGATATTTTCACTCATTCGTGGACAGCTCCTTCCTGCCAGCGCAGAACCCTTCTTCTAATGAAGGTCAGCAGCGCGTTGACGACGACGAATATGACGCATATCAGGACGATGGCGGCGTACATTTTGCCGTACTGCGCCCAGCTCTTCTGCCACGAGATGTACCAGCCGAGGCCGGACTCGACGCCTATCATCTCGGCGACCAAGAGCGCCGTGCAGGCGGAGCTCATGCCCTGCGTCAGCCCTTGGAAGATGTTCGGCATAACGAAGGGAATCGCTATGCGGAAGACGAGCTGGCTGCCCTTCGCTCCGAGCGTGCGCGCCGCTTCGAAGAAGGATTTGTCGATGTTGTTTATGCCTGTCTGCGTCGCAATCGTGACGGAGAACCAGACTCCCAAGGCTATGATGAAGACGCTGCCCTTGAAGAGCGTCGAGGCCAGCACCATGACGACCGGCAGCCACGTAGTCGAGGGGATGGCGCCGAGCAGCTTCATGAAGGGCGCGATCCAGTAGTTGATACGCCTGTTGTAGCCGCAGGCGACGCCCGTTATAAGGCCGAGGCCCGCGCCCGTGAAGTAGCCCGTGAAGAGCAGTATCAGCGAGTTGACCGTACACTCCGCCATATAGGCGCGGTCGGAGATGAAGGCCCAGAGCACCTGGTCGACCCACGGGAAATAAGGGAGCACGAGAATCCCCGTCTTGAGAGTCATCCAGTCGTAGGCGAGGAACATCAGAAAAATGAAGGAATAGAACGGCGCTTTGTAGCGCAGCGTGTAAAAGACCTTCTTGTTGACGAAAGATACGAGGAAGACGGCGAAGACCGCCGCCATCAGCGCGCATATGAAATATGCGTAGACGTCCGTGCTCTCGTTGCCTGCGAGGTTCGGGATCATGTAATACTCCGCGAGGGCCAGCGCCCCCGCTATGACCGGCGAGAAGCAGACGAGCCTGTCTATAAATATCTGGAACGGCGTCTTCGGCGCGCTCTCAAGCTCGCGCAGCTCGTCTTTCGTCATGTGCCGGCTCGGAATGATCTGTTTTTGGTTTGTTTCGCTCATTTTTTGCCCGCATACTCCTTTGCTGTGAAATTTTCAGCCGCGTACGCGCACTGTGGCGCGCCTCGCGTGTATAAACGTGACGCAGATTGAAATACCCGGCGCCGGGCCGTATGCATGGGCGGCACGCTTTGCCGCGCGCACGCACATTACACTCCTGCCGCGAAATCATACGGCGGAGCAGAACGCACGGACGCTTCCATGCCGCGCACGCAAATGCGACAGCATGGGAAAAGCCAAGCAAAGCTAAGATATTGCTGTATTGAAGTCTATTTTTATGAAAGTTTCCGTGAGCCTTTAGAAGAAGCGGCGGACGGAGACTCGGATGCAGCAGCCCATGCCACAGGCTTTACGGCGCTACGTCACATAGATGTCTCCTCCTTCCGCATTTTGGTTGGTTTGTGAGAGTAAACGCATGCTTTCTCACGCGCCTATGATAAACGGCCTGCGTACTAAAAGCAAGCCAATAACGGCGGAATTCTATTCCCGCGAATAAAAATAGATGAAGATGCGAAATAAGAGTTAAAATTTATGTCGATGTCCTGTCTCCCCTCTGTTTCTGGTCTTGTGAATAAAGACACGCGGGGCGTCAGGTTATATACTCGCAGTGAATTTTATACGTTTCGTCCGAGGGAGGTGGCGCGTATGTTCGTAGTGGTTTGACGTGAGACGGCTTCTTGGCGTGCACGTTGTGCGCGGAGAACAGGGCGCCGTCCTATCGGGCATATCCTCATCGCTTAAGCCTGTTTCGCCGGTACGAAGCTGCGTTTCGGCCATCTCTTTACGGCGTCTGTCTCCATTCTCTAAGCAAATCAGCTACACATAATAAAGGTACTTTTGTGCAGTTCCGCCGTTGTTTTGCGTGCGGGATTTTCTGCGTGTCCGCGCTGTGCGCGGCTGCGGTAAAAATAGAGAAAAAGGAGAGGTTTTTGATGGCAGAGGCGTCCGCCGATGCGAAGAAAAAATCAAAGAGGGTACAAAGGATAATAACAGCCGTCATACTGGCCGTAGCTGTCGGCGCGTATTTCGTCAGCCCAGGCTATAAGGCCGTCATCGACGACATACTGCATACGTTTGCGACCGGCGATTTCCAGGTCATGCGTGAGTTCATCGCGAAGTACGGCAAACAGGCCGCCGTGCTTTCGTTCTGCCTTATGGTGTTCCAGTCGGTAGCGGCCCCGCTGCCGGCGTTTCTCATCACTTTCGCTAACGCGAATCTTTTCGGTTGGTGGCAGGGAGCCATCCTCTCATGGTCGAGCGCCATGGCCGGAGCGGCGCTGTGCTTCTACATCGCGCGCATCTTCGGGCGCGATGTGGTGGAGAAGCTGACGAGCAAGAGCGGGCTGCGCGCTATCGACGAATTTTTCGAGCGTCACGGCAAGCAGAGTATTCTTATTGCACGCCTGCTGCCGTTCATTTCGTTCGATTTCGTTAGCTACGCGGCGGGGCTTACGTCGATGAGCTTCGTCGGATTCTTCGTTGCGACCGGCGTCGGGCAGCTCCCCGCCACGATCATTTATTCGTATGTAGGCGGGATGCTGACCGGCGGCGCGAAGTTCGTCGTCATGGGGCTTCTAATACTTTTCAGCCTTTCCGTACTGAGCGTAATGCTGCGCCAGATATATAAGGAGAGGGTGAAAAAACGGGCCGAGGCCGGAAATGGCAGCGCAAAACAGTAGGAACAAGATCGGATATATGGGGGTGAAGCTCCATCAGTTTCTGAGCTTTTCCCCGATTTTTCAGAGGGTTGTGGCGCGCGGCGGCGATACAGCTTTTTTCCCTGGGTGCAGCCTTATGGGCTACGACCCGGAGCTTATGCGCCGCGTCTATCGTTGGCTTGTCTCCGTGCATCCCGACATGGGCTTCGTCAGCGCATGCTGCGGACACCCGACGCTTGCTCTCGGCGGCCGCGGGAGAGCCGCGGCGCACCGCGAACGGCTCGCCTCGCTGCTCGGATCGCTCGGCATAAAGCGCCTCGTCGTCTGCTGTCCTAACTGTTCCGGGACGTTGAAGGAGGATTTCGGCCTTTCCGTAATCTCGATATGGAAGCTGCTCGACGAGGAACGATTCACATGCCGTACTGAGGAGGGGCGGATGTTCGTGCTGCACGACCCGTGCCCGACACGGAGCGACCCGGAGACGCAGCAGGCGGCGCGGAACGTGTTCGCGCGCTGCGGCGTCAAGTGGGAAGAGTATCCGTCGTCGCGCGAAAAGGCACGATGCTGTGGCAAGGCGGGCATGATGATGGTGCTGAACCCTGAAAAGGGGCGCGAGGTGCTCAATATGCGGATCGCGGAGAGCGACAACCGGAACATCCTGACCTACTGCTTCGCCTGCGTCGAATCGTTCGCAGGAGCTGGGTGCAGCCCCGTGCATGGGCTTGAGCTGCTCTTCCCAGGTGTGAGGACGGCGCGCGGCACGTGGCGCAACCGTATAGATGCGGCGATGGGGCGGCTGCTGTGACGAAGGGCGGATTTTTCGCTTCTCACGGCAAATGGCTGAAACCGGCGGCGTTCGCCGCCGCGCTGACGGCGCTTTATGCCATGTCGCGGCATATGGGGCTGACGGAGTGTTTTGCTGATTCGGGGTATATCGACGGTTTTCGCGCTTACGCGGCGGAGCATTATTTGTCCGCGGCGCTGATCTATGTCGCGGCGACTACAGCAGGGTGTGTGCTGCTGGCGCTGCCGGGCGTGTGCTTTGCGATTGTCAGCGGCGTACTTTTCGGCCCTGTGATGGGGACTTTGTTATGCCTTGTTTCGGCGACGTTCGGCGCGGTGCTTTCGTTTCTCGCCGGGCGCTTTTTTCTGAAAGACAGCGTGAAGCCGATGCTCGAAAAGAGCCCGGCGCTGAAGCGTTTCCTGTTCGACAACGCGGACGGCAGCGCGCTCGTGCTGCTGATGGTGACGCGGCTTCTGCCTGTATTCCCTTACAATTTGCAGAATTTCGCCTATGGGATAACGGACGTCGGACTGCTGCCGTACACGATTTATACTTTCGTCTTCATGTTTCCCGGCGTCGCGCTGTTTACCGTGGGGGCGGCCGGACTTTCCGACGCGGAGAACAGGGCCGGACTTATGTGCGCGGCGGCGGTTTTCGCCGTGATGTTGGCTCTTATAGGCGTGTTTCTGTATAAACGTTATCTTAAACGGGGACGCGCCGCATGACGCGGTTCTCCGTTCGGATATTTTAAGGAGTGAATGACAGATGGAAACATATTACGATCCTAAAGATCTGCCCAAGTTCGCTTCCATCGGCGAGGAAGCCCCGGAGCTCTGGGAAAAGTTCTCGGAGTATTACGGAGCGGTGTTCGCGGAGGGGGCCCTGACGGCGCGCGAGAAAGCGCTGATAGCGCTCGCGGTGGCTCACGCGGTGCAGTGCCCGTATTGCATCGACGCATACACGCAGGCCTGTCTCGAACAGGGTGCCAACGGCGAGCAGATGACCGAGGCCGTCCACGTCGCGGCGGCGATACGCGGCGGCGCGACGCTCGTCCACGGCGTCCAGATGAAGAAGATTCTCGAAAAACTGGAGATGTAAGATGCCGGCCTGTACAGAAAACGAAATCAACATGGTCCCGCCGGTTCCATGCTTCGAAAGTAAGATCCCCAACGAAGAGTGGGCCTACACTTACGATACGGTACATACTCTCCAGATGAACGTCGGGCGGTTATGCAATCTTTCCTGCAAGCACTGTCACGTCTCATGCGGCCCCGACCGTAAGGAGATAATGCCGCGCGAGGTCGCCGCGGACTGCCTGCGCGCCGTCATATCGCAGAACATTTCCGTGCTCGACATAACGGGCGGCGCGCCGGAGATGAATCCGAGCTTCCGCTGGCTGCTTGAGAACGCGGCGAAGACCGGCGTGCACACCATCGTGCGCACGAACCTCGTCATACTCGACGCGGAGGGCTTCCGGGACATCCCGGAGCTTTACGCGAAATACGGCGTCGAAGTCGTCTGCTCTCTGCCGTACTATACGAAGCGCGACAACGACCGCCAGCGCGGCGGCGGCGTATTCGACAAGTCCGTGACGCTGCTGCGCCGCCTCAACGAGCTTGGATACGGAAGGGACGAGCGGCTGCATCTGAACCTCGTCTACAACCCAGGCGGCGCGTTCCTGCCGCCGTCGCAGCCGGCGCTTGAGCGCGACTACAAGGCGAGGCTCATGGAGGACCACGGGATAGTCTTCAACAACCTTTACACGATAACGAACAATCCCGTCGGGCGCTTCCGCGAGTTCCTGGACAGGAGCGGAAACTTCTGCGGATATATGGAACGTCTTTACAACAGCTTCAACCCAGGCGCGGTCGAGAACATGATGTGCCGCGGCCAGATTTCGGTCGACTGGCAGGGATACATTTACGACTGTGATTTCAACCAGGCGCTCGGCCTCCGCGCGGAAGGCCCCGCGACGATAGGCGAGTGGGCCGGCGCGAAGAGCGTCAGGCGCCGCATACGCTTCGGCAGCCATTGCTACGCCTGTACTGCCGGAAGCGGTTCGAGCTGCGGCGGCGCGACGAAGCAGTAATTACTCCGCGCGGAAAACGCGGACGTGAAATAAAAGTCATCAAGACTGAACAGGAGGAACTGAGATGAACAAGAAAATGATATGGTCGGTGGCGGCGATAGTTGTTATAGCCGCGGGATTTGCGATGTGGAACGGCTCGAAGAAGAGCGGGGACGATCCTGGGCTTCCGATGGAGGTCAACAAAGACCGCGCCGAGATAATCATGCCCGCCGAGGTCAACGCTAAATACTTCACCGAACCGACGCGCCACGGCGTGGTTTACGCCAAGGGCTCTAACGGAGAGAAATCCGTACTGCGCGGCCTCTCTAACGAAAAGGTATTCTATCAGGCGCTGCTTGACATAGGCGCGGCCGCCGGAAATAACCTCACCGCCGAAGACATGAAAGCCGGTCCTGACAACGGCAGATCCGTCGAGGGAGACAAACTCGACGTCTTTGTAACGTGGGAAGGCTCGAACGGCGAGATTCCATTCCACGACATCATCGTAGCCACAGAGGACAGGCCGATGGACATCCGTTTCGGCGGCAACCTTGAAGCGGCTAAGAAGAACAACACCGGATGCGTCCTCTGCCTCGACAGCTGCGCGGTCGGCATAACGAGCAACGCCGCATATCCGACGGGAACGACGCAGAACAAAGTCGTCGAATTCCGCGGCAACAAGGACGTGCTGCCAGCGGACGGAACGCGCGTCAACGTCATCTTCCGCTTAGTGAAATAGCTCCGGCATGACGCATTTCGGAAGACTATACAACTCGTTCATATGGGCCGTGGCCGTATCCGCGGCCCTTTTCCAGAACACGTGGCTGGAAATGCGCGTGAACATGGGGCTGGTCCTTTTCGCGCTCTTCGCGCTATTCTTCGTCATCTCCGAGATATGGAGCGCGCGCTTTTCGCTGCTCTTCACGACCGCGAGCCTCGTCGTGATAGGTGCGGCGGGGGCGTTCTTTCTCGGCGTTTCGCGCGTCTGCGTACTGCCCGCGCTCATAATACGCGAGGGGCTCGGAGCGCGGCTCGTCAGCGTGTCTGCAATAAACGCCGCCGTCGCCGCGTTCGTCGTGATAGGGTACGTCCTCATACTTTGGAACGGACTGCGCGGCGGGCGCCGCCGCTGCTGGTAGCCGAAAGCTCTATGGGCGGCGAAGCGATAATACTTTTCACGCGCGTCCCCGTCGCAGGAGAGGTCAAGACGCGCCTCATGGGCGCGCTCTCCGGCGGACAGTGCGCGGCGCTGCACGCGGCTTTCCTGTGCGACGTCTACGAGAAATGCCTTGCGGCGCGGAAAGGCGTGAGGCTATACTACACGGGCGGCAGCCCGGCGCTCCTGCCGGATGCCGTGCGCGGAGCCGCGCTCTTCGAGCAGGCAGACGGCGGGCTCGGCGAGAAAATGCACATAGCGTTTGAAGAAACGCTGCGAGAACACAGGGCCGCCGTGCTCATAGGCTCAGACCTTCCCGCGCTGACGGCGGATATTTTGACGAATGCTTTCAGGCTTCTTGAAAAAAACGACGCCGTTATAGGCCCGGCGGGGGATGGCGGATATTACCTCGTCGGCATGAAAGAATATCTGCCGCAGCTATTTTCCGTAAAATCCTACGGCGGCGCAGACGTCCTCGCCGCGACGGAGATAGCGGCGAAAAGGGCCGGGATAACGCTTGTGCGTGCTGCGGAATGCCGCGACGTGGACACGCCGGAAGACCTCGAACTTCTGGCGCACGGCATAATTTCAGGAAAAATCCGCGCGCCGCGCACTGAGGCCTTTCTGCGCGAAATCGGCAAAATAGCATGAAGCCTGGACTTTCCATAATAATCCCGATGCTCGACGAGCGGCGGACTCTGCCCTCGCTGTTGGAAAATCTGGCATCACTCGAAAGCGGCGCAACGGAGATTATCTTCGCCGACGGCGGCAGCATTGACGGAAGCCGCGAACTCGTCGCACGATCCGGCTTTCGTCTGCTGGACGCTCCGCGCGGCAGGGCGCGCCAGATGAATGCCGGGGCCGCCTCGGCGTCGGGCGAAGTCCTGCTCTTTCTGCACGCGGACAGCCGTCTGCCCGAAAACTGCGAAACTCTGATATTTTCGGCGCTCGAACGCGAAGGCTGCGCCGCGGGCTGCTTCCGCCTGCGCTTCGACACGGATCATCCCCTGATGAAGATATGCGCCTTCATGTCTACCTTTCGAGTGAAACGCCGCCAGATAGCCTTCGGCGACCAGGGGATATTCGTCAAAGAAACCCTCTTCAACAAACTCGGCGGTTTCCCTGACATTCCTCTAATGGAAGATTACCGTTTTTCTGAAATGCTCGTCCGCGAAACAAAAATAGCGGTTGCGGACGGATTCATAACGACGTCGGCACGCCGCTTCACCGACGGCGGAATGCTGCGGACGATGTGGAAAATGCAGAAAATACAGCATTTCTACAGAAAAGGCGTAGCGCCGGAAGAGCTCCTGAAACTCTACCGCGACGTGCGCTGAGGCTTTTTTGTAAGTAAAAGAACAAAAAACGGCGGCGCCGTGCGGATGCCACGACGCCGCGCCGCCGTTACGGCTGTCTGCCTATATACGCCAGAATGCCGCCGTCTACGTAAAGGATCTGTCCGTTGACGAAGTTCGAGGCGTCTGAGGAGAGAAAGACGGCCGGCCCTTTGAGGTCGTCCGGCGTTCCCCAGCGGCCCGCGGGGGTCTTGGAGACGATGAAGCTGTCGAACGGGTGGCGGCTGCCGTCGGCCTGCCGCTCGCGCAGCGGCGCGGTCTGCGGCGTCGCTATGTAGCCGGGGCCGATGCCGTTGCACTGGATGTTCGCCGCGCCGTATTCGGAGCAGATGTTGCGCGTCAGCATCTTCAGCCCGCCCTTGGCCGCGGCGTAGGCTGAGACGGTCTCGCGCCCGAGCTCGCTCATCATCGAGCAGACGTTGATTATCTTGCCGCGTCCTTTCTTTATCATTCCTGGGATTACGGCCTTCGCGCAGATGAAGGGGCCGACGAGGTCTATGTCCACGACCTGACGGAAGTCTTCCGCGCTCATCTCGGTCATCGGGATGCGTTTTATTATTCCGGCGTTGTTGACGAGTATGTCTATCGCGCCGAGGTCGTTTTCAATCTGCGCGACGAGCGCGCGTACCGCCTCTTCGTCCGTAACGTCCGCGATGTACCCGCGCGCCTCTATGTTCTGGGCGCGGTAGGCTTCCATGGCCGCGTCGAGGTTTTCACGGCTCCGGCAGTTGAAGGCTACGCGAGCGCCGGCCTCCGCGAGCGCCTCCGCGATTGCGAAGCCTATGCCGTAGGCGCCGCCCGTGACGAGCGCCGTCCGTCCTTCGAGAGAAAATATATCGTTCCGCATTGTTCGCGCTCCTTTCCTATACGTTAAAGCGCCGCGCTCCGTGCGGAGGCGGCGCCGTGGGATTGTCCTGTGGTTTTACTTCGCGCTTCTGCCTCTGCTCATGAGCGCTTTTTTGATGTGTCCGCCGAAGAGGCTTATCACTATGAGCGCTATGAAGAACCAGCAGATGACCGAGTCGAAGAAGACGCTCGGGTCTCCGCCGGATTTCAGCAGAGCGGTGCGGAAGTTCTTTTCCGCCATCGGGCCGAGGATGAGGCCGAGTATCGCGGGACTGGTCGGGACTTTGACCTTGCCGAGGAAGTAGCCGACTATTCCTGCGACGAGCATGACCCAGACGTCGAAGAGGCTGTTCTTCATTGCGAAGGAGCCGATTATGCAGAGTACGAAGATGACGGGCGTCAGTATGCCCTTTGGTACGCTGAGGACCTTCGTGAAGAGCCTGATGCCGGCGAAGCCGAATATGCACATCAGCGTGTTCGCTATGAACATTCCGAGGAATATGGAGTATACGAGCGCTTCGTTGGTTTCGAAGAGCATCGGCCCCGGCGCGAGCCCCTGTATCGTCAGCGCGCCTATCATGATGGCCGTGACCGCGTCGCCGGGTACGCCGAGCGTGAGCATCGGTATCATGGCTCCGCCGGTGACGCCGTTGTTTCCGCCCTCGGGGCCGGAGACGGCTTCTATCGAGCCTTTGCCGAAGAGCTCCGGCTCTTTCGCTATGCTGCGCGCTGTGTTGTAGCCGACGAAGGAGCCTATGTCGGCTCCCGCACCCGGTATGATTCCGATGAATGTGCCGATGAGCCCCGTGACGGGCGCGATACGGAAGATTTTCTTGAGGTCTTCCTTCTTGGGCAGGATGTTCGTGAGCTTGACTTCGATTTCTTCTTTGGTGAAGATGGTCTCTATATTCTCAAAGGCCTGGCTCATGGCGAAAAGGCCTATCATTATCGGGATGTAGTTGATGCCGCCCATGAAGTTGAAGTTGCCCTCGGGCGAGAAGCGGATGTAGCTCGTGACGCTGTCGATGCCTATCGTCGCTACCAGTATGCCGAGGCAGCCGCAGATGAGCCCCTTTTCAATGTCCTCGCCGGAGATGTTGCCTATTATGCAGAGGCCGAAGACCGCAAGCAGGAAGAATTCCGCCGAACTGAACTGGAGCGCGAGCTTCGCAAGCTGCGGGCTGATGAGCCAGAGGCAGAGCACGGAGACGAGGCCGCCGATGTAGCTAGCGAGCGTCGCGGCGCCGAGCGCGCGTCCCGCCTCGCCCTTCTTCGCCATGGCGTAGCCGTCTATCGCCGTCGCGGCGGAGGCCGGAGTGCCCGGTGTGTGAAGAAGAACAGCCGATATTGATCCGCCGTAGATCGCGCCGCAGTAGATGCCTATCAGCATCAGTATGCCCTGCGCTGCGTCCATGCCGAAGGTCATCGGGAGAAGCAGAGCGACGCCCATCGTCGCGGTCAGCCCCGGCAGCGCGCCGATGCAGATGCCGCAGAGCACGCCCGCCGCCATGTAGAGGAATACTATCGGGGTTAAACAGGTACTGAATATTTCAGCAAGCAAATCCATGATTCAAATCCCCCTGTTACAGCCTGATAAGCCCGAACGAGCCGACGGGCACGTTCAGCACGAACTGGAATATGCCGTACACGACGGCTGTAACGGCAGCCGCGATGACGAACGAAACGACATAGCTCTTCTTTGAAAACCATCTGATGAAGATAAATTCAAGAATCGTTGTGGCGATGATAAAGCCCAGGGGTTCCAGCAGAAGGACGTACACCACGAGTATCGCCATGGAGATGTAGGCGCGCTTCGGGCCGGGGCCGAAGAGGTCTATATCGGTGTTTTTCTCGGGCTTCATCCTCCAGGTGTTGTATAACAGCATGGCGGAGCAGGCCAGCAGGACGATGGCGATGGCCATGGGCCACAGCCCCGGCCCGGGAACGCCTGTGCCGTAGCTCTCGGCGGTCGGGTATGTGGAGGAGACGGCGATGACGCCTATACCCAGCAATATGCACAAAGCAGCCAGAATCAGGTTGCCTTTTTTCATAGGATTATTCCCCCTGTATTCAGCACTAAAGCGCGGTCTTAGCCGCGCAGGGAAAGGCGCGGGAGAGCGGCGCTGCCGGGCCGCCCCCCTGCGCTGACTGATGTGTTCCTAAGAAACGCGGACTGTTATTTCACCTTGAGGCCGAGCGAATCTACGAGCTCCTTGTAGAGCGCGAGCTGGTCGGCGATGGTCTTCTCGAAGGTCTTGCCGTCCTGGATTTCGATGACGTTGTTGGTGTTCGCCATGAATTCCTTGAACTGGTCGGAGGCCGCCGCTTCGGAGAAGATGCGGTAGAGCTCGTTCACAACCTCGTCGGGCGTAGCCGCGGGGACGCCGAGTCCGCGCCACGTACCGAGCACCGCGTTGTAGCCGCACTCCTTGAAGGTCGGGACGTCGGGCTGGGCCGCGAGGCGCTCGTTCGACATGACGGCGAGGACCTTGAGCTTGCCGGAGCGCACGAAGGAGTCGACTTCGGCGTAGGAGACGGCGACCGCGTCGATGTGTCCGCCGAGGAGGTCCGTTATAGCGCCGTTGGCTCCGTCATAGCCGACGTGCTTGAACTTGGAGCCGGTCTCCTTCGCGAGGCCCGCCGCCGCGAGGTGCCAGATGGCTCCGATTCCGGAGTTTCCGACCTGCACTTCGTTCTGCTTGGAATATTCGATAAAGTCCTGAATGTTGCCGAAGCGCTTGTCGTCCGCCTTGACCGTTATCGCGGAAGCCGCCGAGTTGATCATGAGGATGGGCTTGAACATCGTGTAGGTGAGCCCCGCGTTGTTGCCCATAGCTTCGAGCGTCGCAAGTTCGACCGTGATCATCGTGATGATGGAGCCGTCCTTGGGGGCGTTCGCTCCGTAGAGCATACCGATGGCTCCGCCCGCGCCGGAGCGGTTTTCAACCGTGATGTTCTTGAACGAACCCTTCGCCGCGTCGGCGAGCCCGCGCATGACCGCGTCCGTGCCTCCGCCAGCGTCGTAGGGGACGACGCAGGTTACGCTCATCTTGGAGAAGTCAGGCGCCGCTGCCGCCGCCTCTCTCTGCGCCGCGCCCATAAGGACGATGGCGATCACCGCTGCAAGTACCAAAAGTTTCTTTGACATAGCCGCTGTACCTCTTTCCTGAAAAATTCCGGTGCGGCCTCCGCGCCGCTGGCCGGTTTATTTTTGACGCCCGTCGGGCGGTCAAACCTTTTTCTGGTGAAGACTGAGCCGCGTCTGAAACGCGCGCCGAATTATTTTTTAAACGCCGCGACTGCGGAAACGAGCGCGCTCGCCGCCGCCGTGATTTTGCCGAACTCTCCCGCCTCTATCCACGCGCGGTTTGCGAGGTTGCCGCCCACGCCGACTCCCGCCGCTCCCGCCGCGAGGAAATCTCCGGCGTTCTTTTCGTTTATGCCGCCGACGGCCATGAGTTTGATATGGTTCAGCGGAGCGCGCACGGCCTTAAGGTAGCCGGGCCCCATGTCTGCTGCGGGGAAAAGCTTTACGAAATCCGCTCCGGCGCGGTGGGCCGTCATAATCTCGCTGGGCGTGAGCGCGCCGGGCATCGAGACGAGGCCGAGCTCGCGCGTGCGCTTTATCACATCCGTGTTGGTATCCGGCGAAATGATGAAAAGGCCGCCCGCGTCGCGCGTCAGGTCGACGAGCGCCGTCTCCGTGACCGTCCCCGCGCCTACGAGCATACGTCCCTCGAAAGCGCGCGCAATATCCCCGATCGCCTCCGCCGTCGCCGCCCAGCTTTCGGGCCTGCTCTGGTCGTAGGTGATTTCCATAAGCCTGACGCCCCCGCCGTAAAGCGCGTTGGCGACGTTCATACACTGCTCGCTGCCTACTCCACGGACGATTGCGATTATCTTCTCACGCGACACACGCTCAATAACCTCTTCCCGCATTGCGGAGCCTCCAGTTTATGTGAAATAGAAAATTTCCTTATACACGACGGCGGCGGCTTTCATATAAGCCGGCGCGCGCGATAATTTGTAAAAAACGACAAACGGCGGAGAAAACACTTCTGCCGGTTTTATTTTAACACAATACAGAATATTTCACCACGCGCGTTGTACCGGCCCAGCCGTCCGCAGTATTGCGTATCCCGCAAGAATTTTGTCGGATGAAAAAACGAATCGTTTTGAGCTTACGGCGCGCCGCCGGCCTCCGGCAGATTTCAGCGCGCTGAAAAAATTATTATTTTTTGAATTGGCTCAGACATGATGAAATTAAGGCGGCTTTGCTCCGGCGGTTTGCGTTTTTGCGCCGGAGGAGAAATTTTGCGCGTTTTTGCGGAAGCGCGGCGCGGAAAGAGCGTTTTATCGGCAATCTTGCAAATTGAAACTCTTTAATGTAATATGCACTCTGGCCTTTCGGCCGGAAAAATTCTGCGTCGGCGGTGATTTTATGGCGGACTTTTCATTTCTTGCCGAAGCCTCGGACATCTGGGGCGAGTGGCGTTTCGAGCCGTGGAGCAGCGGCTCCGCATCGGGGCTCTACCGGCGCGTCTCGATGGTGAAGTCCGGCCTCATGGGCGAGGTCGCGCGCTATTACGCCGACGACTACCTCGTCTGGCGCTACGACGCTGAGGAGGAGGCCGAGCGGCTGCGCCGCGGCGCGAAGTCCGAGAGCGACCTGCTGGTCCAGCGTTTCGTCTTCCTGCGCGAGGCGGGGGAATATTATATGAAGAAAAGCTCCATCATGTTCGGCCTGCGCGGCTTCGTGGAGCTGCACTTCCTTCCCGTGCGCGGCGAGATTCCGAAGGCCGTCGAGGACGTGGGCTATCTGGTACACGCCGCAATGCGCAAGCTCGGCAGGCTTGAGCCGGCGCGCGTCTGCTGAAAATTCGGCGCGATTAAAATTGTCCGGGCAGCACCGGCTTTTTTATAAAAAATTTATGGAGGTGGAACTTTTATGTTCTTCATGATGTTCGCAGTATCAATCATCTGCTTGATACTCGGCTACATTTTCTACGGGCGCTTTATGGCGAAGGTCTACAACCTCGACAACCATAACGTCACGCCCGCGGAGCGTCTCAACGACGGCATGGACTACTGTCCGACGCACCCCGCCGTCGTGCTTGGACACCATTTCTCGTCCATAGCGGGCGCGGGGCCGATAGTCGGGCCTATAACGGCGGCTTCTATGTTCGGCTGGCTGCCTACCATTATATGGTGCATCTTCGGCTCCATATTCCTCGGCGGGCCGCACGACTTCGGCGCCGTTATGGCCTCTATGCGCCACGACGGTAAGTCGATAGGCGAGGTCATCGACCACTGGATAGGGCACAAAGCGAAGAAACTCTTCCTTATATTTACGATACTTTCGCTCTTCCTCGTCGTCGCGGTCTTCACCGTGCTTACGACTGCGACCTTCGTGCTCGACC
>DVKA01000101.1 GCA_018716365.1 Candidatus Caccocola faecipullorum | reverse complement strand
GTCATAAAGCGCAGGCCGCCCGACAAAAACGGCGGAATCGTCTCGACGGAGTAGCGTATCGCAAGATACGACGACCCCCAGACGACGTACATGAGGAAGTACGCGAGTATGAGCTGCCATTTTTTAGGAGCCGGCGAAAGCTCCGTTGGCTCCGTCATCTCATTATCGGCGCGAGCTTCGCTTCGGTGGCTTTGACGAGGTCTGCGGGCGCGAGCTTGAAGAGCAGGCCGCGGTGCCCCGCGTTGACGGTGATGAAGTCGAAGGTCATCGCCGAGTCGTCGATGATTACGGGATATTTTTTCTTCGTGCCGAGCGGCGAGCAGCCGCCGCGCACGTAGCCCGTCAGCCCCTGCACCTCTTTGAGATGCACGAGCTCCGCGCTCTTGTTGCCCGAGGCCGCGGCGAGCGCCTTGAAGTCGAGCTCGCGCCCCGCGGGCACGCAGACCATCATCACGCCGGTCTTGTCTCCGCGGCAGCAGAGCGTCTTGAAGGTGCGCTCCTCAGGGATGCCCGTCTTCGCCGCCGCGTCCTCCGCGGAGAGCAGCTCCTCGTCTATCTCGTACTCCAGAAGCTCGAAGGGAATCTTCTTGCTCTCGAGCTGGCGTACTGCGTTCGTCTTTTTAACTGCGGCCATAGTGTTTACCTCCGTATTGCTGTCGAATATAATAAAAAAGTATAGCGCAAAAAATGCGGCGGAGGGAGTAACGTGACATTGGAAATGACGGGATACTTTGACGGAGCGTCGCGCGGCAACCCCGGCGACGCGGGCGCGGGCGCGTGGCTCGACGGCGGGGACGGCAGCGCCGTCTGGGAGACCGCGAGCTACCTCGGACGCAAGACGAACAACGAAGCGGAATACAACGCCGCGATACTTCTGCTCAAGGCGGCGCGCGAGCGCGGCGTGACGCGCCTCACGGTGCGCGGCGACAGCAAGCTCGTCGTCAGCCAGCTCTCGAAGCAGTGGAAGATAAACCTGCCGCATCTGCGCGAGCTCGCGCAGGAGGCGTGGCGCATAGCCGAGGGCATGAGCGTCACATACGAGTGGATACCGCGCGAGCGCAACAAGCGCGCCGACAAGCTTTCGAACGAGGCGATAGACAACGCCGTGAAGTAATCGCGCCGGATATTTTTTGCCTTTGCCCGGAATAAAAAAGAGACGCCGCGCGATTTTATAAAAATTTTACGCGGCTCGTCTTTAATATAGAAAAATCGTCAGGAGTGATAGCAATGGCTTATTTAAGCGATATCGAAATAGCGCAGCAGGCTAAGATGGAACCGATCGCCGAAGTCGCCAAGCGTCTCGACATAGACGCCGACGACCTCGAGCTCTACGGGAAATACAAGGCGAAGGTCTCCTTCGACCTCTGGGAAAAGGTGAAAGACAACGAGGACGGCAAACTCATCCTCGTCACCGCGATAACGCCGACGCCCGCCGGCGAAGGCAAGACGACGACCTCCGTCGGCCTCGCGCAGGCCCTTGCGAAGCTCGGCAAGAAGGTCACGCTCGCGCTGCGCGAGCCCTCGCTCGGCCCCGTCTTCGGAGTCAAGGGCGGAGCCGCCGGCGGCGGATACAGCCAGGTCGTCCCGATGGAAGACATCAACATCCACTTCACCGGCGACTTCCACGCCATCACCTCGGCGCACAACCTTCTCGCCGCGATGCTCGACAACTCCGTCCAGCAGGGCAACCCGCTCAACATCGACCCGCGCCGCATAGTCTTCAAGCGCGTCCTCGACATGAACGACCGCGCGCTCCGCAACATAGTCATCGGCCTCGGCGGCAAGGTCGACGGCGTGCCGCGCCAGGACGGCTTCGACATCACAGTCGCCTCCGAGATCATGGCGATACTCTGCCTATCGAAGGGCATCGAAGACCTCAAGGAGCGCCTCGCGAACATCATCGTCGCCTACACCTACGAGGACAAGCCCGTCACCGCGCGCGACCTCGAAGCTCAGGGCGCGATGGCGATGCTCCTCAAAGACGCGATCAAGCCGAACCTCGTCCAGACCCTCGAACACGTCCCGGCCTTCATCCACGGCGGCCCCTTCGCCAACATCGCGCACGGATGCAACAGCGTAATGGCGACCAAATACGGCCTCAAACTCGCCGACTACTTCGTCACCGAAGCGGGCTTCGCCGCCGACCTCGGAGCTGAGAAATTCCTCGACATCAAATGCCGCCTCGCCGGCCTCAAGCCGAACGCCGTCGTCATCGTCGCCACGATACGCGCGCTCAAAATGCACGGCGGAGTTGCGAAAGAAGACCTCGGCAAAGTCAACATGGCGGCGCTCGAAGCCGGAATCCCGAACCTTGAGAAGCACGTCGAAAATATGCTCTCCTTCGGCCTCCCCGTCGTCGTCGCGCTCAACGCCTTCCCGACCGACACCGAAGAAGAACTCAAGTTCATACAGGAAAAATGCGCGAAGCTCGGCGTCCCCGTCGTCGAATCCGACATCTGGGCCAAAGGCGGCGAAGGCGGCATAGCGATGGCCGAAGAAGTCATCAAAGCCTGCGAAAAGCCGAACACTTTCCACTACCTCTACGACGAGAAACTCACGCCGAAAGAGAAAATCGAGACCATCGCAACGAAGATCTACGGAGCCGACGGCGTAGTCTACACCGATAAAGCCGAGAAAGACCTCAAGAAAATCCACGACCTCGGCAAAGACGGCCTGCTCATCTGCATGGCGAAGACGCAGGCTTCAATCTCCGACGACCCAACGAAAAAAGGCCGCCCGACAGGATTCAAGCTCACCGTCCGCGAAGTTCGCCTCTCCGCCGGAGCTGGCTTCATCATCCCGATAACCGGCTCCATAATGACCATGCCCGGCCTCCCGAAACGCCCCGCCGCCTGCAACATCGACGTAGACGCGAGCGGCAAAGTAACGGGACTCTTCTAAACCTACCCAAACAGGCAAAAAACAAGGCGCGCGCCCGGAACATGGGCGCGCGCCGCTCTTTTATGCGCCGCCGTACAGCTTAGCCGTAAACATTCTTAAATTTGATTTTCAGCTTGATTAGTTGAACGGCGAAAAACATTAGGCCGCGGCGTGTACATATAAAAACCGCCGCCCGTTGTAGTCCGGGCGGCGGCCGTCCTCCTTGGCGGAGGACTTTCGGCGTATCTGACGCCTTTAGTGCACATAAGCGTTTCAACTCACGCGCCCCGCGCGGGGCGCGGCAAAATCAATTGCTGCGTATGACCGCCGTTAGAAACTCCACTGCACTCCGGCGCTTATCTGGTACGAATCGTCGTTGTCGTTGCCGAACGAATGCTCAAGGTCGAGGAATACGAAGCTGTTCTTCCCGGTTCTGCATGAAAGGCCGAGGCCTACGTCGTACCACGTGCCGTCGTTGTCGTATCCGACCGTGTACCATCTGTTGTCGGTCGTGCCGTCGAGCGCGTGAACGTCCTGATCTCCGAGGAATTCGTGCAGAACGTCAGCCTTGACGTAAACGGAGCCCTGGCTCTCGCCGCCGAACTCGCGTCCGAGACGGAAACCGGCGCGCGCTATCAGGCTGTTGATGCCGTCCACCTCAACGCGCGTTCCCTGGCTTGTAACGTAATCTGCGTCCGTGATGCGCGCGAACTGCACCTGAGCCTGCGGCTCGAAGAACCAGCCTTTGCCGAGCTCTATCTTGCGTCCGTATTCGGCGCTGGCGGAGAAGACGTTGTTGTCGTAGTCCCCTGTGATGCGTTCGCCGGTCGTCATGCCGTAAATGTCGAACTCGTTGGACATACGCCCCCACTTCAGCACGTAATCCGTGTAGTGCCCCTTCTCGCCGAACCACGTGCTGTAGAACCAGAGGCCGAAACGGTCTATCTCGCCCTCGCCCGCGATGTTGTTATACTCCGTGTCGCCCTCCATATAGTCGGCGGCGATACCGACGCGGCGAGTGCCGGTCTTCGAAGCTATCTTACGGTCGTAACCGACCTCGAACATCGTATTCTGCACGAGGAAAGCGTCGTCGCGTCCAACTCTGTCGTGACGGACTCTCGCCCATATGCCCTCGTCCTGTCCCGCGAAGTAGCGCGCCTCGCCCATGCGCTTGTTCAGACGGTCCATGTAGACCGCCGCCGCGTAGTTGGCGCGGCTCATGTTGAGCACCGTGCGCCCCGCGTCGGAGAGCTCTTCGCTCTTCAGCCTCGTAACGTAGACGTTTTGTGAATTTTCTTTTGGGCCGTAGATGCTTTCTACATAATCGGCGCCGGGCTTATTCTCCGTCATTTCTTCGCCGTGGTACGCTTCGTCGTTTTCTCCGTCGTTCGCCGTGTCTTTATAGTCAAGATAATCGATCGAGAAATTGACGTTCATCATGCCGGCGTCGCTGATTTTCGTTCTTCTGCCGAAGGCCGCGGCGGAGGCCGCAGGGGCTGAGCTTTCGCTGAAATCCACATCGCCGCCGATAGTGGCGAAGCGTATGCGGTCGCCTGCGTTCATCGACGAAAGCACTTCGTCGCGGTTTGCGATGACGATTTTCTGAGGGGCGGTGACTCCTTTTGCGATATAAATCATGTCTCCGTCGCCGATTTTATCGCCGTTGTAGAGGTTGAGATAGAAAGTGTTGTTTCCCGTCAGCTCGCCTATATGTATGGCGTAACCGCCTGTTTCACCGCCTGCTTTTTCACTGCCGCGCAGGTCGATTATTCCGCTGCCTTCCAACTTCGTTACCCAGCTTTGACCGGTAACGTCCCAATAGCCGGAGCCGAGATTGACGTTCACGGAGCCATTGGACTGTATGCCGTTGCTGAACTGAGGCGCGAATATGTTTGTATGTGCTTCTCTCCACGCTTCGTTTTCCGCGTCTTTATAATCGTCCGCGCGTCCGTACCATACGCCGCCGTCTCCGAGTTCGAGCGAGAGTTCTCCGCCGTTCGCCGCGAGCGCGTTGCCGGTGAAGTTCATCGCGGACGAGTAGGCGGCTTCATTTGCTCGCACTATGCTGACTATTCCGTTCTTACCTGCGACGACATCACCTTTAATGAAACTTCTTTCACCAGTGTTGTCCCCGTACATTAAGTTGACGAGGCTGTTTCCGGTTTGAGTGTTCCAATCGTCGTTCCCGGCCGCTATTGCTATCATCGCGCTGTTGTCTGAAGCTCCGTCGAAGTCCGTCAGACCGGCGGTGATTGACGTAACGCCGGTGAGTTTTACACGTCCTCCGTTCGCAGCCCACACGGTGCGCTCTTTTGAGTTTTCGTCCGCGCCTTCTGTGTCCGTTTTGATCTCATTGACAGCACCGTTTCCCGCCGTGATTTCAACGCTGCTGTTTTCACCGTCTGCGTAAAGGGCGTTGGTGAAGGTTATCTCTTCCCCACTAGCTGACGTCGTCCTCTGAGCCGTCGAGGTGACGGTGTTGCACCCAACGCTTATGAACTCTACCGTTCCTCCAGATTCCGCACTCACAGAGCCAGTAACAGAAAGATAGTCTCTAGGCCGCAGGCTGATTTTTCCTCCATCGTCAGCTGCAACGTCGCCAATGGCAGAGAGAAAACCTATGCCGTTACCGGATGATATTGAATTCCCATTACCTTTCGTATCTTTGCCGCTTGCATAGAGTGCCTTTCCACCCTCGCCCATCGTGATAATGTTTGCATCTCCGT
>DVKA01000010.1 GCA_018716365.1 Candidatus Caccocola faecipullorum | reverse complement strand
CACGCGCACGACGACCTCGGCGTGGGGCGCATATCGGGAATAGGAAGCGCGACCGCGGCGAACGCGGCAGCGAAGGAGGAAGCGAAGAAATGAACTGGGACCGTATGCGCGCGCTGATCGTCAAGGAGTTCATCCAGGTCATGCGCGACAAGATAACGCTCGCGATAATCTTATTCATGCCGCTCGCGCAGCTTCTGATTTTCGGCTTCGCGATAAACACCGACATAAAGCACCTGAAGACGGTCGTCTTCGACCAGTCGCGGACGCAGGAGAGCCGCGAGATGATAAACAGCCTCACGGCGAGCAACTACTTCGACGTGATAAAGTTCGCCGCGAGCGTGCGCGAGGTCAACGAGAACGTCGAGTCGGGCCGCGCGAAGGTCGGCATCGTATTCCCGCCCGACTACGCGCGCGACATACAGGGCGGGCGGCAGACCTCCGTGCAGGTCATCGTGGACGCGACGGACAACCTCAGCGCCTCGTCTGCGCTCTCGGCGGCGCAGACGATAGGGATGCTCAAGTCGCAGGAGATACTCGCGGAGAAATTCTCGCGCCTCGGCATCCGCGTGCCGGGGCAGGCGATAGACATGCGCATCCGCCTCTGGTACAACCCCGACTTCGTAACCTCGTGGTACATCGTGCCGGGCATCATGGGGCTGCTGCTGACGCTGACGCTCATATCGATGATGTCGATGGCTATTGTGCGCGAGAGCGAGCAGGGCACGCTCGAACAGCTGCTTGTGACGCCGATGAAGATATGGGAGCTGCTGACCGCGAAGATAATCCCCTACATCATCGTCGGCTACGTGCAGATATTCATCTCGATAGTCATAGGGATTTTCGTATTCAACATGCCGTTCCTCGGGAGCATGACGCTTTTCTACGCGCTGACCTTCTTCTACGTCGTCGCGAGCCTCTCGCTCGGCATCATGATCTCGTGCTTCGCGCAGAACCAGACGCAGGCGCTCCAGATGTCCGTCTTCATCATACTGCCGAGCGTCCTTCTCTCGGGCTTCGTCTTCCCGCTCGAATCGATGCCCGCGGGCTTCCGTTACCTCGGCGAGTGCTTCCCGATAACCTATTACATAAACATATCGCGCCAGATAATCCTCAAGGGCGGCGGCCTGGCCTACGTCTGGCAGGACACGCTGGCACTCGCGGCATACATCGCCGTGATGTTCACGGCCTCGGTCGTAATGTTCAGACGCCGCTTCGTGCCGTAAGCGCGTGAAAGGAATGATAAAAATGCCGAAGATGAAAATTTTTATATCCGCGCTCGCCGCCCTGACGCTCGCCTGCGCGCCCTGCGCGGGAGCCGGAACGGCGGAAACCTCGCCAATCGTCGAAATCGACTATATAGAGGACGCGGCGCTCTCAAAGCTGCTGATTGCGGCGGGCGAAGAAAATCCGCAGATAGCCGCCGCGCGCCAGCGCACCGAGGCGGCGCGCGCGAAGGTCGAAGCCGCAGCCGCGCGGCTCGGGCCGGACGTCTTCGCGGGACTGGGCGGCTTATGGCAGGACGACGGCGTGACGGTCAACGCCTCCGTGCCCTTCTTAGGCTCGCTGCCCGTCACGGCGATAGGCTCGCACACATACGCGGCCGCGGTAGGGCTGTCGCAGGTCATATACGCGGGCGGCTCGCTGACCGCGCAGAAAGAGGCCGAACGGCTCGCGCTCGGCGCTGCGCAGGCGCAGGAGCTGCGCACAGAACAGGCGGTCGAAAACTCCGTCCGCCGCGCCTACTACGCGCTGCGCGCCGCGCAGGCCAAGGCGCGCGTCGCGCGCGAGGCGCTGTCGCTCGCTAAGGAACATCTCACGCGCGCGGAGAAACTCTTCAAAGCGGGAGTCGTTGCGAAGAACGACGTGCTGCGCGGCGGCGTAGCCGTCTCCGAGGCGGAGCTTTCGCTGATACGCGCGCAGAGCGGCGAGGCCAACGCGCTCACGGCGCTGCGCCGCGCTGTGGGAACGGAGCTGATTAAAGCCGAGCTGGAAGCGCCCGACATATTCGCGCAGAAATTATTCTCGGAAGGCGGCGACAGGGAGCTCGCGAAAATCCTGCCGCGCGTCCCGGGCGGCGACAGGACGGCGCAGGCCTTCGAAGCGCGCGCCGAGCTCAAAGCCTACGCGCTCTTGAGCAAACAGGCCGAAAAGCTTGCGCGCGCCGCGCAGGGGCGGACGCTGCCGCAGATTCTCGGCGCGGCGGGCTACGTAGCGGCCGACGACAGCTTCTTCCCCGGCGAGGGCGAGGCGGTCGCCGCGATAGGAATGTACTGGAACCTCTACGACGGCGGCGAAATGCGCGCAAAGACGCGCGAAGCCAAGGCCAAGGCGAAGGAGCTGCTCTTCCAGCTCGAAGACATGAAAAACGCCGTCCGCATGGAGGTAGTGCAGGCCGAGCAGAATCTCACATCGGCGCGCAGCCGCCTGGAAGTAGCGCTCCGCCAGACGGAGCAGGCTCGCGAGGACTACCGCATAGCGGTGCGCCGCTACGAAGAAAACGTCGGCACGGCGCTCGAAGAATCCGACTCCCGCGTAGCGCTGGTAAACGCTCTCTCCGAGACGGCGACGGCGCTCTACGACATAAAGACCGCGGAAGCGGATCTGATTTACGCGGTGGGGAAATAGACGAAAGAGCGGCGGCTTTGCGAAGCCGCCGCTGTTGTTAAACTTGTTCAACTTCTAATAAAAACTATGTCGCGTCGGCAATCTTCTGGCTGGCGCCTCCGTCCCAATCGCTAGTGGTAGGAAAATGGAGGTAACGCTGCTTTGCCATCTCTAGCGTTTACTGTTGAGATTCCGGCGAGCCTGCCCCGCATCACCGGGCGCAGAAAATTGCCGGAATGACATCATTGGTTTTGCTGTTTGGTTAAAAGACTGTATTATATTTTTATGTCCCCCATCACAACTTCTTTCAAATATTTATCAAATGCGCGATACTCCGCCTCGGTCAGCGCCCGTGGGTACGACATCACGACCAGCGGATGGCCCGGGAAGCCCGCGTGGTAGGGCGGGTGGACGTGCGCGAAGGGGTTTTCCGCAAAGCCCGCGCGCTCGTAGAAATTTCTGCGGCGGCGCGATATTTCGTCAATCGGCGGGTCTATCTCCAAAATTATTTTTTTGCCGCTTTGCGCGAGCAGCGCGAGAGCCTCCGCGCCTATGCCGCGCCCGCGAATTTCTGGCACGGTGCAGAAATGCTCGACGTAGATAAAACTTTCCGCCTCCCAGCAGAGCATCAGCCCGACGAACGCATCGCCGCCGTAAATCAGCTCGAAACGGTAATCCGCGCACGCAAGCGCCGCGGCCTGCGCTTCATCGCCGCGCTGCTCGTGGTAGGGAAAACTCGCGGCATAAAGCGCGCGCGCCGCGTTGTACCTCTCGTCGCGCCTGTCGGTCAGTCTTTCAAATCTCATCTCTTTCTCCTGTTTATGATTGTTCCGCTAGTCAATCACGCCGCCGCCCACTACGTAATCGCCGTCGTAGAGCACGACAGACTGGCCCGGCGTTATCGCTCGCTGCGGCTCGTCGAACTCTATCATTAATTTGTCTTCGGAGAGCTGTTCGGCCGTCGCGGGCTGCTCCGCGGCTCGGTAGCGTATTTTTGCGCGGACGCGCGTGGGGCGGTCGAATTGCTTGGCGGCTATGAGGTTTGCGCGCGATGCGGTGAGCGTCTTTGAATAGAGGCCGCTTTCGGGGCAGAGCGTCACGGTGTTGTGTGCCGCGTCCTTCGCGCGCACATAGAGCGGCTCGCGCAGCGATAGGCCGAGGCCGCGGCGCTGGCCGACGGTGTAGCGCGTCAGCCCTTTGTGCTCGCCTATGGCGCGGCCCGATTCGTCTACGAACTTGCCCGGCGCGTCGGCGCTTCCCGTCATTTCGCGGATGAAGGCCGCATAGTCGCCGTCGGGGACGAAGCATATATCTTGGCTCTCTTTTTTATGCGCGTTGGTGAATCCCTGCGCCTCGGCTATTTCGCGCGCCTCGGCCTTGGAGAGCGCGCCGAGCGGCAGGATGGTGCGCGAAAGCTGCTCCTGCGTCAGCGTCCATAGGACGTAGCTCTGGTCTTTTTTTTCGTCCGCGCCGCGGCGCAGCAGCCAGCGGCCCGATGCAGCGTCGTGCTCTATGACGGCGTAGTGGCCAGTAGCGATGTGGCTCATGCCTAAATTTTGCGCCAGCTCGATAAATTTTCCGAACTTCATCGTCCTGTTGCACTCGATGCACGGGTTCGGCGTGCGCCCCGCGCGGTAGGCTTCTATGAAGGGCTTTATGACGTTTTCGCGGAATTCAGCTTCGAGCGGAAATACGTGGAACGCTATGCCGAGGCGCGCGGCTACCTCGCGCGCGGCCTCTTCCTCGGCGCTTTGCGCGAGCAGCCGCATTATCGCCCCCGCGCATTCGTCCGCGCCAACCTTTATTAAAAAAGCGGCGACGGAGCTGTCCACCCCGCCGCTCATCGCCGTAAGGACTTTACGCGCCAATTACTTCATGCTCTCCATTTCCGCCGCGACCTGAGACTCCGCGGCGCGCATCGCTTCGAGCGTCTTTTCGAGCAGCTCGTCGAGCGGCCAGCCGAGCATCTCCGCGCCCTGAGCTATTACCTCGCGAGAGCAGCCCGCGGCGAATTTCTTGTCCTTGTATTTTTTCTTGAGGCTCTTCAGCTCCATGTCCGAGACGCTCTTCGACGGGCGCATCAGCGCGGCGGCCCAAATCAGCCCCGTCAGTTCGTCTGCGGCGAAGAGCACCTTTTCCATCAGATGCTCCGGCTTTATGTCCGAGCAGGGGCCGTAGCCGTGGCTGCATACGGAGTTGATGAAGCTCTCGTCCGCGCCGATTTCGCGCAGAAGCTCCGGCGCTTTCTTGCAGTGCTGGTCGGGGAACTGCTCGAAGTCCACGTCGTGCAGCAGGCCGACCGTCGCCCAGTGGTCCGCCTCGTCCGCGAAGCCGAGGTCGTTCGCATACCAGCGCATGACCGCCTCGACCGTCAGCGCGTGCAGCAGGTGGAACTCTTCCTTGTTGTATTTCCGAAGCAGCCCGACGGCCGCCTCTCTTGTGATTTCTGCCATGGTTATCCCTCCGTTTGTATCATGCCGCTAATTATAGATTTTTCCGCGCGCGCGCGCAAACGGCGATATTTCGCGCCGCGTGGCTTTGCTGTAAAATAATATTGTTCCACAGATATTTCACGAAAGCGGGGCGCGGGGATGGACGCAAAACGCAGAGCTATGATAGCAGGGGACTTGGCGGTGCTTCTCGTCGCCTTCATCTGGGGCGCGACGAACGTCGTCATTCGCGACGCTCTCTCCGGCATCACGCCCTTCTGGTTCTGCTTCCTGCGCTTCGTCGTCGCTTCCGCGTCGCTGATGCTCCTCTTCGGGCGGCGCGCCTTCGCCATGACGCTCTGCGCGAAGGTTGGCGGAATGCTGACGGGCGCCGTCTTCAGCGCGGCCTATCTCGCAGGCGCAGTCGGCCTGCTCTACACTACGGCGGGCAATCAGTCGTTCATCATCTCGATGTCGGTCGTCTTCGTCCCGCTCAGCGTCTGGTTCTTCACGAAAAAATTTCCCGGCTGGCACGTCATGGTCTCCGTCGCGCTCTGCCTCGCGGGACTCTGCGGACTGATGCTCGACGGGAATTTCCGCGTGAACCCGGGCGACGCGCTCTCCGCCTTCGCGATGCTCTGCGTTACGGGCTACATACTCCTCGTTGAAAAATTCGCCGCGGGCGAAGACGCATGCGGCCTCGCCTGCTGGCAGGCCGTAGGCACGATGATATGCTCCGCGCTCTGCGCGCTGGCCTTCGAACCGGTGCCGGCGCATCTCGCATGCGCGGCGTGGCTCGCCGTAGTCTACGCCGGGACGATAGGCTTCGCGCTGACGCTTGTGCTCCAGACGGCGGCGCAGAAAGTTACAAGCCCGACGCACGTCGCGATACTTCTCTCGACCTCCGGCATCTTCGGCAGCCTTCTCGGCGTCGTCTTCATCGGCGAGCCGATGACATGGCGCATCTTCATCGCCTCCGCGCTGATCTTCGCGGGCGTGACGACGGTAGAAGCCGTACCCGCGCTGAGGAAGTCAAAAACAGAAAAGTAAAAT
>DVKA01000100.1 GCA_018716365.1 Candidatus Caccocola faecipullorum | reverse complement strand
CGCGCCTGAGAGCGCTTCGCCGCCGGCCGAGGCGAGCGAATCGCGCGCCGTCGCGGTGTAGCGCGTCGCGGGCGCGAGCCGTCCGCCGGAGGGCGTAAAGACGAAGGTCGAAACGTCGCGCCATACTCCCGTCCCCGCTATCTCGGGCGAGAAGGCGAACGGCGATTCCGACGGCGCGAGCTTCTTCCCCACGGCCTCGTCCGTGACGGCGGCCTCGGTGAAGCGCGCGGTTATCTCGACCGCGCCGTCCGTCTCGCCCTGCGGCGAGAAAGAGCGCACCGAGAAGCCGCCTTTCCCTCCGAGCACCGGCGCGGCGAAAAGCGCGAGCGCCGCGAAAACGGCGCAGAGCGCGAGAACTCCGCCGGAAAGCAACCTTTTATGCTCCATGATACGTACCTCCGTAAAAATAAGTATTTTTCAAGGTTTTTCATCACCCCCATAATACCGCGAAAATGTGAGGATTTTAAGGGCGTCCAGCGTTGATTTTGTTGAAACCGCGCCATGTTATAACGTTATAATTTATAAATATTGGACGCTCCCGCGCGCATTTGATATAAAAATTAACAAAGATCACCCGACAACCTTAATGGGAGGCGTTCACATTGAACATAGTCGAAAAATTCAGCACCCTCGGCGTGGACAACGCTCCGGGACAGGAAAGCTTACAGAAAAACGCGGCGCTCGACCTGCGCGGGCCGAAGCTCGAAGGCGCGCCCGTAGACTTCAGCCACGGCGACGTAGACGCGCACCTGCCGACCCCCGGCAGCTTCGAGCTCTTTGCAAAGGGCGTCGAAGAGGGCGGCGCGCAGGCCTACACGCCCTACCGCGGCAGAAAGGAAATCCTTGAGGACATCGCCGCGAAGCTCTCCGCCTTCTCCGGCGCGAAGATAGACCCGGCGAAAAACCTCATCCTCACGCCCGGCACGCAGGGCGCTCTCTTCCTTGCGATGGGCGCGAACGTCATGCCCGGCGACAAGGTGGCGATAGTCGAGCCTGACTACTTCGGAAACCGCAAGATGACCGAGTTCTTCGGCGGCGAGCTCGTGCCCGTCCTCATGCACTATGAGGACAAGGAAAAAGGCTCCGGTATAGACCTCGCGGCGCTCGAAGAGGCCTTCAGGGGCGGCGTCAAACTCTTCCTTTTCTCCAACCCGAACAACCCCGCCGGATGCGTCTACTCGCGCGAAGAAATTCTCAAAATCGCAGAACTCGCCCAAAAATACGGCGCGACGCTCATCGTCGACGAGCTCTACTCGCGCCAGGTCTACGCGGGCGTCGAATACACGCACCTCTGCGCGCAGAGCGAAATCCCCGAGAACCTTATCACGATAATCGGCCCCTCCAAGACCGAATCCCTCAGCGGCTACCGCCTCGGCGCGGCCTTCGGCACCGCTGAGATAATAGACCGCATGGAGAAGCTCCAGGCCATCATGTCGCTGCGCTGCGGCGGCTACAACCAGGCGGTATTCCGCTGCTGGTTCAGCGAGCCGGAAGGCTGGCTCGCCGCGCGCGTCGCAGATCACCAGCGCATCCGCGACGACATCATGGCAGTCATCAGAAAAGTCCCCGGCGTCACCGCGCGCCCGACCGACGGCGGCAGCTACCTCTTCGTCACGATCCCCGAGCTCGAAGTCTCGCTGCACCAGTTCATCCGCATAGCGCGCGCCCATGCGAACGTCACGGTAACCCCCGGCACGGAGTTCGGCCCGCAGTTCCTGCACAGCTTCCGCATAAACTTCTCGCAGGACCACGACAAGGCCGTCGCCGCGATGGAACGTCTCTTCAAGCTCATGGAGCTTTACAGGAAATAAAATGAGCGAGAAGAAAAAAGACCCGATTCCGCAGGGAAAATACGTCCCCGCGACGCGCGGCGGAAACCTCGTATTCACCGCCGGAATGACGCCGCGCAAAGACGGCGTACTTCAATTCTCCGGCAAGGTCGAGGCGGGCGAGCCGCTTGAGAAATACCGCGAAGCGGCGCGCCTCGCCGCGGGCAACGCGCTGACCGCCGCGCGCAACAGATTAGAGGCCGGCGAAAAAATCTCGCGCGTCCTCTCGACGACCGTCTACGTCAACGCGAGCGAAGGCTTCAGCGCCCACTCGAAAATCGCAGACTTCGCCAGCGAATACCTCTGCGAAGAGCTTGGCGAAGCCGGAACCGCCGCGCGCGCCGCGGTAGGCGTCGCGGGCCTCCCCGGCGAAGCTCCCGTGGAAGTCCAGATAGTCTGCATGGTTGAATAAAAAATCCTGAATTTGCGAAACGACGCAGAACCGCCGCCCGAAACGCAAACGGGCGGCGGTTCTGTATATTCGGCGATTTTACAAAATTCATCGCCGCGCCCCGGCACGCCGTCTCTGCCCGCACTTGCCGCCGCGCCGCTCGCACGTATATACTTTTCATAAATCCACGCGCGAGGCCGCGCACGGCGGCGCGCGCGCAAACTTCACGAAAGAGCGGAATATGCGGAGGCGGCGCTGTGTTAAAGAACGGGGCTGTTTACATCTACGAAGTCTATAAGGAAAAGAGCTTCTCGAAAGCCGCGCAGAAGCTCTACGTCTCGCAGCCGGCGCTCAGCGCGGCGATACAGCGCGAAGAGGCGCGCTGGGGCTGCGCCTTCTTCGACAGGAGCCGTACGCCGGTCGAGCCGACCGAAGCGGGACGGCGCTACGTCGCGGCCGTCGAGCGCATGATGCGCGAACAGCGGGAGCTTGAAGAATACTTCGACGGCTTTCTCAGCGAGCGGCGCGGGACGCTCAACATCGGCGCTCCGGCCTTCTTTTGCACCTACGTGCTGCCAGCGCTCGTGAAAAAATTCGGCGAAGAGCATCTCGACGCGAAGGTGAACATAATCGAGGCCGGCGTAGACGATCTGGCGAACTGCCTCCAGTCAGAGACGATAGACCTCTGCATCGCAGTGGAGGAATGGCCCGCGAACGCCTATAAAAGCGCCGCGATAGGCGAAGAAGAGATAGTCCTCGCCGTGCCGCGCTCTTTCCCCGCAAACCGCCGCCTGGCGGACTTCCGCATCGGCGCGCATAACCTCGACGGGCTGAAGGTCGAGGCCGGAGCGCCGAAAATCTCGATAACTGAGTTCGCGGACGTTCCGTTTCTTCTGCTGAAAAAGGGCAACGATATGCACGAGCGCGCGCTAGAAATTTTCCGCCGCGCGCGCGTCGCGCCGAAGGTCATCATGACGCTCGACCAGCTGATGACCTCCTACCACATGGCCGCCGCCGGCATAGGCGCGGCCTTCGTGCGCGCCGAGTTGATGAAATACGGCAACGGCGGCCTATGCTTCTACCGCCTCGACGGCGAGCACACGGTACGCAAAATCAACCTAATCTGCAAAAAATCAAAAAAACTCCCCGGCGTCGTCGAGGAGTTTATGGAGTATCTGCTCGAACAATTTCTTGGCGGCCGTATAGTATGATAATATAGGGCTGTATCATGGTCGTTAATGGAGCGTGTTGGTTGTGCCAAAAACTACGGTTATATTTACCGATGAATTTGACGAATGGATGCAATCAAACGATAATGATGTACAGGATGAATTATATGCACTTATCGGCGTGCTTAGTATGATGGGCGTCGCAACGCCATATCCATACAGCAGCAAGATT
>DVKA01000099.1 GCA_018716365.1 Candidatus Caccocola faecipullorum | reverse complement strand
CTTCGCACGGCGCGCTGTACAACAGGGACGGAGTTCCCTTCGGCATATCAGACACCACCCGCTCGCAGTATTCGTGCCTTTAAGTATAAGGCATAGCGCGCTAAAAATATATCCCGTTTTGCGCGGCGGGCGGATTTATGAAAAAGCCGGAGCGCGCAGCCCCGGCTTTCAATATTTTACAGAAGCAGCTCAGCTACCTGGACGGCGTTGAGCGCGGCTCCCTTTCGCAAATTGTCGCCGACGACCCACATCGCGAGCGCGTTGTCTAGCCCCGTGTCGCGGCGTATGCGTCCGACGCAGACGGCGTCCGTGCCAGCCACGTCGAGGGGCAGCGGATACTCCGCAGACTTCGGCTCGTCGCGTACGACGACGCCGGGGGCCTTCGAGAGCACGGCGCGCGCCTCGTCGGGCGTGATGGGACGCTCGAACTGCGCCGTCACGCTTTCGCCGTGACAGCGGAATATCGGCACGCGCACCGTGATGCCGCTGACGCGCAGCTCGGGCAGGTGCATTATCTTGCGAGACTCGTTGACCATCTTCCACTCCTCCTCGGAGATTCCCTCGTCGTCGAAGGGGCCGATGTGCGGCAGCAGGTTGAAGGCAATGCCATGCGGATAGACCTTTTCGTCGTAGCTTTCGCCCGCGAGAGCGGCCTTTGAGCCGTCGCGCAGAGATTCTATTGCTGCCTTGCCAGTGCCGGCCACCGACTGGTATGTGCTGATGTTGATATATTTGAGCCCCGCCGCCTTGTGAAGCGGATAGAGCACGACGACGGCCTGTATTGTGGAGCAGTTCGGGTTCGCTATGATTCCCTTTTTCTCCGCGAGCTTTACGTCGCCCGGGTTGATTTCGGGAACTATCAGCGGCACTTCGGGGTCCATGCGCCACGCGGAGCTGTTGTCCACGACTGTCGCTCCGCTGGCGGCCGCGACGGGAGCCCAGCGTTTGGAAGTTTTTCCGCCGGCCGAAAAGAGCGCTATGTCCACGTCCTTGAAGGAGTCTTCTTTGACGACGCGCACGGTGACCTCTTCGCCGCGGAATTTCACCTTTTTCCCCTCGGAGCGCTCCGATGCGAGAGGCACGAGCTCCGAGACGGGGAAATTACGCTGTTCCAGCGTCAGAAGCATCTCGCGCCCGACGAGGCCCGTCGCGCCGAGCACTGCGACTCTCTTGCCGCTCATCAGAAAGCCACCTCGTCTATGAAGTGGTCGTGCAGCTCGCGCACCGCGTCTTCCGCGCGCGCCGAACCGACGACGCAGGTGATGGCGAGCGCCGTCGAGGCGATCATCTCTATATTGATGCCCGCCTCCGCAAGGATATTGAACATCTTCGACGGTATCTCGGGATGGTTGGCTATGCCCGCGCCGACTATCGAGACGCGCGCTATCTCCGTGTCGAAGGAGACGCCCTGCGCGTCAACCTCGCGGCACATCTCGCGGCAGACCTGGCTCGCTACTTCGAGGTTCGTCTTTTTGACGAGGAAGCCGATGTCGTTGACGCCTCCGCGCATATTGTTCTGAATTATCATCTCCGCGCCGACGCCCTTCTCTGCGAGGTTCGAGAAAAGACGCGCCGCGACGCCCGGGATGTCTGGAACTCCCAGCAGCACGACTTTCGCCGCCTTCATGTCATGGACGACGGCCTTTATGATAAGTCCCTCCGTTACGGGATTGCTCATTACCCATGTGCCCTCCTCTTCTACAAAGCTTGAACCTACGTAAAGCGGCACGTCGTAGCGCGCCGCCATCTCGACGCTTCTGGCCTGAAGGACGTTCGCGCCCTGCACCGCCATCTCCATACACTCGTCGAATCCTATCTGTTTCAGTTTGCGCGGATTTTTCACGACGCGCGGATCGCCGGTCATCACGCCTGTCACGTCCTTCAGCAGGCGGCAGGACTGCGCGCCGAGCGAAGCCGCGAGGGCGACCGCCGAAAGGTCGGAGCCGCCGCGTCCAAGCGTTATCACGTCGCCGTTGTCCGTTATCGCCTGAAATCCCGTGATGACCGCGACTGTGCCCTCGTTGAGCACCTTTTCGACGGCGTCGGGCTCTATCCTGTAAATGCGTCCCTCCATCGGGAAGCCCTTCGCCCTTATGCCCGCCTGCTGCGCCGTGAACGACTGCGCCGGCAGGCCGAACTGTTTGAGCGCGAGGGCGAGGAGCGCGACGCTCTGCTGCTCGCCGGTAGCAAGCAGCTGGTCCATCTCGCGTCCGTCCGTCTCCGACGCTACGTCGCTTGCAAGCGCCAGCAGGTCGTCGGTCGTGTTTCCCATCGCCGAAACGACTACGGCGACGCGGTAACCCTCTTCGCGCGTTTTCTTTACTATCTGCGCGACGTGCCTCATGCGCGCCGAGTCCGCGACCGAGGAGCCGCCGAATTTAAGGACTGTAAGCGGAAGCTTGTCCCATTCCATCTATCTGCACCTCCGGTATTCCTCAAGCAGGTGAGGGAACTCCATATCCACGTCGACGCGGGCTCCCTGAGCGCTGCCGTCGAGGACGAAGAACTGCGAGCGCACGCCGTGCTCCGTGAAGGTGCGGCACATCGCCTCCGCGACGCGCTGCGTGGAGCCTTTGACGAGAGCAATGACGCTCGGCCCCGAGCCGCTTATTGCGACGCTCAGACATTCCGGCAGAGCCTCGACGCGAGAGAAGATGACCTCTCCGCCGGAGAAGAGTTTGCTTCTGTACGGCTGGTGGAGCCTGTCGTCCATTCCCCATTTCAGGTAATCCCACTTCCCCGTCGCCCAGGCCGCCGTCAGCAGCGCGGCGCGCCCGACGTTGAAGACGGCGTCGCCGAAGGGCACTTCCTTCGGCAGAGCGTTGCGCGCGTCGGAAGTTTTCACGCGCTCGTCGGGAACGGCGACGACGCAGAGCACCTCCGG
>DVKA01000098.1 GCA_018716365.1 Candidatus Caccocola faecipullorum | reverse complement strand
GACAGCGAGTGGTCGCTCTCCGCAGTCCCCGCCTCTATGAAGGTGCAGGGGCTCTGGGCCGCGATGGTCGTCCTCGTCGGCTTCACATTCTTCTCGCCCAGCATGACCGCGGGCGGAAACCTCGGCATCGGGCTTAATCTTGAGAAATTCTTTTTCGCAATGGTGCTCGGCAACGCCTTCCTCGGCGTTTACTGCGGCCTGCTCGGCTACATCGGCCAGCGCACGGGGCTGACGCTCGACCTTCTCGCGCACCGCTCGTTCGGCGACAAAGGCTCGTTCCTTCCGTCCGCGCTCATCAGCTTCACTCAGATCGGCTGGTTCGGCGTCGGCGTCGCTATGTTTGCGATTCCGGTAGCGGGGCTTATCAACAACGCCGTCCCGATGTGGGCGCTCATCGTAATAACGGGCGTCGTCATGACCGTCACGGCCTACCTCGGCATCAAGGCGCTCGCCGTGCTCGGCAGCATCGCCGTTCCGCTTATCGCGGTGCTCGGCGTCTATTCCGTCAACTGGGGCATCAACGAGGTCGGCGGCTTTATGAACGTCTTCGCGCAGAATCCCGATAAGCCGCTGACGCTTGCGGCCGGCATAGCGATAGTCGTCGGCTCCTTCATCTCGGGCGGTACGGCGACGCCGAACTTCACGCGCTTTGCGAGGACGCCCTCCATCGCCGTCGTCGCGACGGTCGTGGCCTTCTTCGTCGGGAACTCGATAATGATGATTTTCGGCGCGGTCGGCGGCGCAGTCACGGGAGTGCCCGACATCTTCGACGTGCTCATCCTTCAGGGGCTTGCGATTCCCGCGGTGCTGACGCTCGGCCTCAACATCTGGACGACGAACAACAACGCGCTCTACACGGCGGGTCTCGGTGTCTCGAACATCACTAAAATTCCGAACAAGCCGCTCGTCCTCGTCAGCGGCGCGATAGGCACGGGCCTCGCGGTCTGGCTCTACTACAACTTCGTCGGCATGCTGAACCTGCTATCCGGCATGATTCCGCCAGTCGGCGCAGTGCTCATCCTGCACTACTTCATGCACCGCGGCGAGTATGAAGAGAACGCAAGGACGGAAATCCGCGACGTCAACATGCCAGCGATACTCGCGGTCGTCGCAGGCTCGCTCGTCGGCATATTCGTAACAACCGGCATCAAGCCCGTCAACTCGCTCTTCGTCGCGGCGATAGTGTTCATCATAGCCGACCGCCTCTGCGGCAATCGTTAGGCCATAAAGAAAGGACTTTTCCGAAATGCTCGTAAAGAATATTTTTATCGAAAACTCGACGGAAGCCAAAGACATCCGCGTAACTGACGGAAAGTTTGAAGAAATCGCGCAGAACCTCGCGCCGCGCGAAGGCGAAGAGGTTGTGGACGGCACGGGCAAGCTTGCGATACCGCCCTTCATCGAGAGCCATGTCCACCTCGACACCTGCCTCACGGCCGGCGACCCCGTCTGGAACCTCTCCGGCACGCTCTTCGAGGGCATCGAGTGCTGGAGCAAACGCAAAGAGAAGCTTTCAAAAGAGGATGTCAAGGAGCGCGTCCGCCGCGCGGTGCGCATGCAGGCTTCAAACGGCGTCCAGCACGTCCGCACGCACGTCGACGTCACCGACCCGACGCTTGTCGCTATGGAGGCTATGATAGAGCTGCGCGAGGAGCTCAGGGATTTCGTCAACATCCAGATAGTCGCCTTCCCGCAGGAGGGCATCATGAGCTACCCGAACGGCGAACAGCTCCTCGAAGATTCCGTCAAGATGGGCGCGGACTGCGTCGGCGCGATACCGCACTTCGAGTTCACGCGCGAGTATGCCGTCGAGTCCGTCAACTACTGCATGAAGATAGCGGAGAAGTACGGCAAGCTCGTCGACGTCCATTGCGACGAGATAGACGACGAACAGTCGAAGGGGCTTGAAGTCCTCGCCGCGCGCGCCCTTGAAAGCGGCATGAAGGACATGGTGACGGCGAGCCACACGACGGCGATGCACAGCTACAACAACGCCTACTGCGGCAAGCTCTTCCGCCTGCTCCGTATGAGCGACATCAATTTCGTCTGCAACCCGCTCGTCAACACGCACCTTCAGGGACGCTTCGACAGCTACCCGCGCCGCCGCGGCGTGACGCGCGTCAAGGAGCTGCTTGCGAACGGCAACAACGTATCCTTCGGCCACGACGACATCTTCGACCCGTGGTATCCGCTTGGAACGGGCAATATGCGCGACGTCATATTCATGGGGCTCCACGTCTGCCAGATGATGGGCTATCAGGAGATAATGGACTCATACCGCCTCTGCACCTACAATGCCGCGAAGACGCTGCACCTCTCGGGCTACGGCATCGCCGAGGGCAACGACGCGAGCTTCATAATCCTCGACGGCGACAACTTCTATAACGCGCTCAACCGCAAGGGCGAGGTGCTGCGCTCCTACAACAAGGGCCGCCTCATCGCCTCCGCCGAACCCGCCAGAAGAGAGATACACTTCTAACAGAAAAACGAAGCTTCGCGGCCGCGCCGGAAATTTCACGGCGCGGCCGTTTTTTGTGTGTTTCGCCAGCTGAATGGCGTGAGCGCCCTTCACGACTGAAAGATTTAATAAAGTCAAATCGATTATATAAAATCACGGATTAGCGCGAAATTCATATAAAACTCCATAAAAAAGAAAATATTTGTGAATAACCTGATTTGAGAAAAGCGGCCCCGCTCATTACAATTTCAGCTGTAAAGAAAATTAGCACTCAATGAGTGCGAGTGCTAATACAAATCAAGCAAATTTTGCAGGAGGGGATTTTCCTATGAAACTTAAACCGCTTGGAGACAGACTAGTAGTTAAGGCGGCTCCGAATGAGGAAAAAACGAAGGGCGGACTCGTCCTTCCCGATACAGTGAAAGAGAAGCCCGTCGAGGGCGAAGTCGTTGCGGTAGGCCAGGGCAAGGCTCTTGAGAACGGCACGCGCCAGCCGATGGAAGTCAAGGTCGGCGACAAGGTCATTTACAGCAAATACTCTGGAACCGAAGTCAAGGTCGACGACGAGACCTACCTCGTCATCGGAGAGAGAGACGTTCTCGCTATCGTAGAGAAGTAAGAAACTGGAGGAATAGATTATTATGGCAAAAATTCTGCTTTTCAAAGAAGAAGCTCGCCGCGCTATGGAGCGTGGTATCAATAAAGTAGCCGACACCGTCGGAATCACCCTTGGACCGAAAGGCCGCAACGTCGTACTCGAAAAGAAATTCGGCTCGCCGACCATCACCAACGACGGCGTGACCATCGCTAAGGAAATCGAACTCGAAGATCCGTTCGAGAATATGGGCGCTCAGCTCATCAAGGAAGTCGCCTCCAAGACCAACGACGTCGCCGGAGACGGAACCACGACCGCTACCGTCCTCGCCCGCGCGATGATCCGCGAGGGAACGAAGAACGTAGCCGCCGGCGCGAACGGCATGCAGCTCCGCAAAGGTATGGAACTCGCGACCGAAGTAGTCGTCGAGGAACTCAAGAAACAGGCAGTGCCCGTCAAGGAGCACAAGAAGATCGCTCAGGTAGCTTCCATCTCCGCCAACGACAAGAAGGTCGGCGAGCTCCTCGCCGAGGCTATGGAGAAGGTCGGTGAGGAAGGCGTCATCACCGTTGAGGACAGCAAGAGCCTCGGCACGACGCTTGAGACCGTCGAAGGCCTCCAGTTCGACAAAGGCTACCTCAGCCCCTACATGATCACCAACCCCGACCGCATGGAAGCGGTTCTCGACGACGCGAACATCCTTATCGTAGACGGCAAGGTCTCCAACGTTAAGGATATGCTCCCGATACTTGAGAAGAGCGTACAGCTTGCGAAGCCGCTCCTCATCATCGCCGAAGACGTCGAAGGCGAAGCCCTTGCGACGCTCGTCGTCAACAAGCTCCGCGGCATCCTTCAGGTCGTAGCGGTCAAGGCCCCCGGATTCGGCGACCGCAGAAAGGCCATGCTCCAGGATATAGCCATCGTCACCGGCGCGACCGTCATCAGCGAAGAAGTCGGCCGCAAGCTCGACAGCGCAGACGTAGCGGACCTCGGCCACGCGAAGAAGATCAAGGTCAGCAAGGAATCCACGACGATAGTCGAAGGCGGCGGCGACCCGCAGGCCATCAAGGACCGCGCGGCTCAGATCAAGAAAGAGCACGCCGACTCCACCTCCGAGTACGACAAGGAGAAGCTCCAGGAGCGCCTTGCGAAACTCGTCGGCGGCGTAGCGGTCATCCAGGTCGGCGCGGCCACCGAGACCGAGCAGAAGGAACTCAAGCTCCGCATAGAAGACGCCCTCAACTCGACCCGCGCGGCGGTTGAAGAAGGCATCGTCCCCGGCGGCGGCGTAGCGCTTGTCGGATGCGTGAAGGCCCTCGACGCCGAGATAGCGAAACTCGAAGGCGACGTCAAGACCGGAGCTCAGATCATCCGCAAGTCGATGACCGAGCCGCTCTACCTCATCGCTCAGAACAGCGGTATGCAGGGCGACGTCATCATCGAGAAGGTCAAGACCCTCAAAGAAGGCCAGGGCCTCGACGCGACGACCGGCGAGTACGTCGACATGATCGAAGCCGGAATCATCGACCCTGTCAAGGTAACGCGCTCCGCTCTCCAGAACGCTTCCTCGATCGCGGCCATGATCCTCACCACCGACGCGGTGGTCGCGGACAAGCCCGAGAAGAAGGAGACCATGGGCGACATGGCTGGCGGAATGGGCGGCATGGACTACTAAGTCCGAGCTGCGAATCTATAACAAGCGCCAAAATAAAACGGCGCGGAGGCTTAACGGCTTCCGCACCGTTTTTTCGTGCCTGCGCGCCGTTGACTTTTTCTCCGTTCCGCGTCATCCTCATGGCGGAGAGGGGGCTGGGCGATGAAATTCCGTTACGAGGCGAAGACGCGCGGCGGCGAGAAGGCGCGCGGGGAAATAGAGGCCGCGGACGAACGCGAGGCCGCCGCGCAGCTGCGCGAAAAATGGCTGACGCCCATTGAAATTATCCCGGCGGGCGAAAAACGCAGCGCGGCGAAAATTTCATTTTCCGCGCTTTTCGCCAGCCGCGTGAAGCTTGCGGAAAAGGCGCTCTTCTTCCGCGAGCTGGCTACGATGACCGAAGCGGGCGTCCCAGCCGCCGCGTCGCTGAAAATCCTCTCCGAACAGAAAAGAAGCCACCGCTTCGAAACCGTCATATCTGATATATACGCGCGAGTCGTCGCGGGCTCTCCGCTCGCCGCGGCCTTCGCTGAACATCCCGAGTGTTTCGACGCCGTCGTCGCCGCGCTTGTCCGCGCCGGAGAAGAATCCGGCACGCTCGACGCGAGCCTTGCGAAGATAGCCTCGTTCCTCGAAGCGCGCGAAGAGCTGCGCAGGAAAATAATCTCCGCGCTGACCTATCCCGCGCTCGTCGCCTCCGTCGCTCTCTTCTCGCTCTGCGTCATGACCGCCGTAGTCATCCCGCAGTTCGAGCGCGCGTTCCGCGGCCTCGGTGTCGAGCTGCCGCCGCTGACGCGCGCCGTATTCCGCGCCGGCGCGTGGATGGAATCTCGCTGGCCTGTGCTTATCTTCCTGATTTTTGCGCTCGCGCTCGCCGTGAAGCTCGCGCTGCGCAGCGCGCGGCTGCGCCCGCACATCGACGGCGCTCTGCTGAAAATTCCTGTATTCGGCGATATGCTGCTCCAAGCTTCGCTCTCTCGCTCCTTCGGCACGATGGCTGCGCTGCTGCGCGCCGGATTGCCGGTGCTCGCCTCGCTGCGCCTCGCCGCCTCTGCGTCCGGCAACGAAAAAATACGCGCCGCCTTCGAATCGGCGCGCGACAGCGCGGCGGCGGGGAAGGGGCTCAGCGCCGCGCTCGGCTGCTGTCCCGTATTCCCGCGCATGATTGTGCAGATGGCGGCCGTCGGCGAGGAGACGGGGCGCTCCGCGGAGATGTTTGAAAAAATAGCCGGCTGGTACGAGTCCGAGCTCTCGGAGAAGGTCAGGCGGCTCAGCTCTATACTCGAACCCGTCATGGTCGTGATAGTCGGCGCAGCGGTCGGCCTCATGGCGGTAGCGGTATTCATGCCCGTCGTCTCCGCGATAAACTCGTTCATATAAATTCCGCGCGCGCGTGAATTCTTCCTCGAAAACTGCTATCATCATAGAAGCTGCAAAACCATGCTTTCACCAAATCATAGGGAGACGGAGGAATCGTCTATGAAACATACTGGCGCCGCTCGCGGCAGGTTGCGGGGCTTCACTCTCGTGGAAATGCTCATCGTTATAATAATCATAGGAATACTTGCCGGAATGATGATGCTCTCGACCGGAGCCGCGACGGACAAGGCCGAGGCGACGAGGATAGTCTCCGACATGCGCAGCATGAAGACCGCCTGCGTCATGTACTACGCCGACAGCGGCGAATGGCCCGAGGCGATAAACGCGAGCTTCGACAAATACCTCGACGTCCCCATAAGCGACAACGACGACTACTCGCTCACGACGTCGGAAAACATCCTGTGGCTCAGCTACAAAGGCGGAAAGCTCGCCGCGGGCAACGGCGTATCAGAGCGTCTCGCCGCGATGGCCGGCGAGACGGGACTATACAGTTCCGCCTCAGCCGAGCCGGACGACCCAGACTACAACGGCGGCGCAGAGGTCTTCATGATCGTCAAAAAATAGAGCCGTTCGCGTTTCACCGCGCTGCGCGCTGCGCGAAATATAAAGCTGGATTTTCAAATAAATTTATGGCATACTCTAATCTGAACTTTCAACAACTGCCGGAGGTGAGGGGCGTTCCCCCACGTAATGAAAAAAGAAAATAAAATCCTCATCATCGACTGCGGCTCGCAGTACACACAGCTCATCGCGCGCCGCGTGCGCGAACTTGGAGTTTACAGCGAAATACTTTTCTGGGACTCTCCCGCCGAAAAACTCGAAGCGGCGAACCCGTCCGGGATAATCCTCTCAGGCGGCCCGCGCAGCGTCCTTGACGACGATGCGCCCGCCGTTCCTGTCGAACTGATAAAATCCGGCGTTCCAGTGCTTGGAATATGCTACGGTATGCAGCTCCTGGCCCACACCTTCGGCGGCGTTGTAGAGCGCGGCGAAACGGCGGAGTACGGGCGCGCGGTCGTCGACGTCGAGGGCGGACGGCTCTTTTCGCGCTGCGGCGGTGACAAAAAGCTCGACGTCTGGATGAGCCACTGGGACGAAGTCAAGGGGCTGCCGGCGGGCTTCCGCGTCACGGCGCGCAGCGAAAGCGGCGCGATGGCGGGATTTGAGTCCGAAGACGGCATGGTGACGGCGCTCCAGTTCCACCCAGAAGTCGCCCACACTCCGAAGGGACAGGAGATACTCTCCGCCTTCCTCTTCGACATCTGCGGCTGCAAGGCAGAATGGACGCTCGGCACTGAATGGATAGACCATGAAATAGAAAAAATACGCGAAAAAGTCGGCGACGGAACGGTCATCTGCGGCCTCTCCGGCGGCGTAGACTCCACAGTCTCCGCGGTAATCACACAGCGCGCCGTCGGCGACAAACTGCACTGCATATTCGTAGACCACGGAATGCTCCGCAAGGACGAGGGCAAACAGGTAATGGAGACCTACCGCTCGCTCAACCTCAACGTGCATTACGTAGACGCGGGCGAACGCTTTCTCACGGCCCTCGCGGGAGTGACCGAGCCGGAGCGCAAACGCAAGATAATAGGCGAGCTCTTCATCCGCGTATTCGAGGAAGAGGCGCGCCGTCTCGGCGGCTCCGACTGGCTGCTCCAGGGGACGATATATCCCGACGTAGTCGAAAGCGGACACGGCGGCGGCGGAGT
>DVKA01000097.1 GCA_018716365.1 Candidatus Caccocola faecipullorum | reverse complement strand
TTTTTTGGAGGTCAAAACCACAGATGGCAGAAAAGACGGCTGCAGCGGCGCCTGCGGTAAGCGTGGGAGAAACGGTCAGCGGAACGGTGGAGCACATCGCGCCGTACGGAGCCTTTGTAAGGCTTGAGTCGGGACAGAAGGCGATGGTCCATATTTCCGAGCTCTCCCACAACTACGTGAAGAAGGTCGAGGACGTCCTCGAACAGGGACAGAAGGTGACGGCGAAGGTCATCAAGATCGACGACAAGGGACGTATCGACCTGTCCATCAAGGCCATGCAGGTGAGAGAAGTGCGCCCGCCGGCACGCCGCGAGGAAGATTTTGAAAAGAAGCTCGCCGGCTTCATGAAGTTCAGCGACGAAAAAATCGCCGACCTGAACAGCAAGAGCAAGGACCCGCGCGGCACGAAGCGCCGCAGCGGCAACAGCTTCTCGGGAAGAAGATAACGTTGGCGGAATCGAATACGCGCGAGCCGGAGGGGATTTCTCCTCCGGCTTTTTGGAGCGCGCTGAAAGAGAGCGACGCCGCGGCGCTCGCCGTGCAGAACAAGGGACGCGCCTTCGGCGAATCAGACGTCCTCGCCGTCGCGCGGCGCTGCCGCTTCGGCTTCCCGCAGGCCGTCGTCTCCGCGCCGCTATCGCGCGGTATGAAGCCGTTCCCGACCCTCTTCTGGCTCACCTGCCCGTTCCTCAAACGGCGCTGCGGCGAGCTTGAATCGATGCAGAAAATAGCGGAGCTTGAAAAGCTCTTCGCCTCTATGCCCGAAGACATAGAGCGCTACCACGCGGACTATGCGGCGCTGCGCCTGTCGCTGATACCAGACGGCGCGAAACGCGCGCTCGAAAACGAAAATCCCGCGATGTTCGCCGTGCTCGCCGAAAGCGGCGTCGGCGGCATAAACTACGCCGGCGGCTGCTGCGCGCCGAAATGCCTGCATCTCCAGACGGCCGCGTGGCTCGGCATGGGCCGCCACCCTGCGACCGCGTGGCTCGAATCGGAGATAGGCCCGCTCGAATGTCCCGCTGGCTCGTGCTCTTCCTTCAACTGACGGCGCGTCTTTAAAATTTATCCGGCGCGGCGCGTTCCACGCGCATCTGTATCTCGGTGAGGAACTCCTCTTCGAGCATTGTGTCCCTGTTGTCTATCTCATATAGCTCGAACGGTTCGCCTGCGGCGTAAAATCCGTGCGATCCTGCGTATTCCGCAAGCTCGCGCAGCCGCGCGGCGTTCTGCGCGTAGCCGCCGCGGTAGAAGTATGAAAGATACTCTCCCGCAGGCAGTGTGAAGCCTCCGGCGCACGGCTCTTCCAGCACGAAGAAAACGGAATCGTAGACGTTCGCGCGTCCCTCTGCGAGAGCCTCGGACGAAAAAAAGGCTCCTATCGTCTGATTGCCGAGGTCGCGTATCTTGTCCGCGTGCTTCATGTGCAGCTTCTTGATTACGAAATCCATCTCCTCGTCCCTTGTTATGCGTTCGCTTATCCTCACGCAGCTGCGCTCAGGCAGGTTTTTGACAATCACCTCGCCCGCCTTTATCGTCCGCGCTGCGGAAAGAACGGCGATGCGCTCTTCGATGAGCTCTTTTTTCTGCGCCAGCCCGCGCAGCCGCTCCGAGAGTATGCCGCTCTCGCGCCGCAGAAGCTCAAGCGTCTTGCCTACGTTCTGCCCGTCCAGATACTCCTTCGCCTGCGCGACGGAAAAGTCGAGCGCCATCAGGTCGCGCAGCACGCTCAGCTTGTATATGTCCTTAAGGCCGTAGAGGCGGTAGCCATTCTCGCCGCGCTTCGGCGTTATGATTCCGGCGCGCTCGTAATATCTCAACGAGTCGGCGCCGATACCGTAAAGCTTTGATATTTCGCTGATTTTGTAATAATCCTTCATCTTTGCGCCCTCCGCAGAAATTCTTCGCTTGACCTTAGTATTATGCCAGAGTTTATATTATCCTCACAGGGGGTAGTTAAGATGTTCAGGACGAACATAGCTCGAATCTCAAAAACTCTGCGCGATTACGCTGCGTCGGTCTCGATGCGGCAGGCGGCCTTCATCGTAGTCGGGACTGCGATTTCATCCTTCGGAGTTTACAACATCCATCAGCAGTCTGGCATCACAGAGGGCGGCGTCATCGGCCTCATCCTGCTGGCAAACCGCTGGCTCGGACTCTCGCCGTCGATAGCGACGCCCGTGCTCGACGCGGCCTGCTATCTCTTCGCCTTCAGATTCCTCGGCGGACGCTTCCTCTGCCTCTCCGTCGCAAGCACGGCGAGCCTCACGCTGCTTTTCCGCATATGGGAACAATTTCCGCCGCTTCTCCCGAATCTGTCGGCCTCGCCGCTTATCGCCGCGCTGCTCGGCGGCCTCTTCGTCGGTACCGGCGTCGGCCTCGTCATACGCGGAGGCGGCTCGTGCGGCGGCGACGACGCGCTCGCGCTCACGATAGCGCACCTGACGAAATGGCGCATTGCGCGCGCATACCTGCTGACCGACATTACGGTGCTCGTGCTCTCGCTCTCTTACATTCCCGTGAGCCGCATCGTCTTCTCGCTCGTGACCGTCACAGTCTCGTCGTTCTTGATAGACTTCATACAGAGCCGCGGCGCGTGCCGCGAGGGCGCGGAGGCGTAACGCGCACGGTAAAGGAAATTTAACAAAAAATCCGCAGAACCTTGCAAAAAACAATTAAGGTGTTAGAATACCTTCGCCCAGTGCGCGCGCGCATCGGGCGAAAAATTTTATTTATCGGGAGCGGGTAAAATGTTGCTGTTCAGAGGCCGTGCCAGGTCGATACATCAGAATAGAAACAGCGGGCGCAAATACACAATCAACATGTGCAGCGGGCGTATAATGCCCAAAATGCTGCTCTTCGCCATCCCCGTCATGCTCACGAGCATTTTGCAGCTGCTCTTCAACGCCGCGGACATCATCGTCGTGGGCCGCTTCGCGGGAGACAATTCCCTCGCTGCGGTCGGTTCGAACACATCTCTGATAAGCCTCATGACGAACCTCTTCGTCGGCATCTCGATAGGTACAAACGTCCTCATCTCGCGCTACTACGGCTCCAAAAACGAAGAAGGCATATCGAAGGCCGTGTCGACCTCGATACTGGTCGCGCTCGTCAGCGGGGTATTCCTCACGCTGCTCGGCGTTATATTCGCGCGAAAGATACTCATACTCATGCACACGCCGGAAGAAGTACTCGGCCTAGCCACACTCTACCTCGTCATATACTTCTTCGGCATGACGCCGATGATGATATACAACTTCGGCGCGGCGGTGCTGCGCGCCGGCGGAGACACACGCCGCCCGCTGCTCTACCTGTCTGCCGCCGGAATCATAAACGTAATACTCAACCTGTTTTTCGTCATCTATCTGCACCTCGACGTCGCCGGCGTCGCAATAGCCACGGTCATAGCGCAGTGCGTCTCCGCCGCGCTCATACTGCGCTGCCTTACGCGCGAGACGGGGCCGATGCGTTTCTCCCTCCACAATGCGCGCATAGATTTCGACAACCTGCTGAAAATCCTGCGCATAGGCGTTCCTGCCGGACTTCAGGGCGTCCTCTTCTCATTCTCGAACGTCGTCATACAGTCGTCGATAAACACATTCGGCGCCACCGTCATGGCCGGCAGCAGCGCATCCGACAACATAGAAACGTTCGTATATTTCTCGATGGAAGCCTTCTATCAGGCGACAATATCCTTCACGAGCCAGAACATGGGCGCCGGCAAGATAGACCGCGTCTACAAAGTGCTCAGAACTGGAATGATATGCAGCGGCGTGGTAGGCCTGGCGCTCGGCGCGTTCGCCATCATATGCGAACAGCAGCTCTTCGGTATATACACCTCCAGCCCCGCGGTCATAGCGGCAGGCGAGCAGAGACTGCGGCTGATAATACTCACGTACTCGCTCTGCGGCCTGATGGAAGTCACTGGAGGCGTAATGCGCGGCATAGGCTACTCCGTGCTGCCTACCGTCGTGACCCTGCTCGGTGTATGCGTCTTCCGCGTCATCTGGGTAGTCGGCCTGCTCTCGATCCCGGCCTTCCATTCGCCCATCACAATCTACCTCTCGTACCCCGTCTCATGGGCGCTGACCTTCGGCGCGCACTTCGCCTGCTTCCTCTGGGTCAAGAAGCACGTGCTCTCTAAATACGCGGCAGGACAGCCTGTGCGTCCGTAATATCAACAGCGTTGACGCTTCAATAATTAAATACAACGCAGTTCAAGCATCGCTGTGGATGTGGCGATGCGTGAACTGCGTTCAATGCAATATAATCCAATAAAGTGATTTTTATAAATACAGCCTGTTAGTTTATACAAAGAGTCTGATGACTTATATGGCTATAATACTCTTGCGTTCTGTTTATAAGTTGATGGAGTGTGTGCATAAACAGTGTCTGGCAGCTTTCGTTGTTCTGCTTCCTACATACATAGTTATAGTATGGTGAACCTACATGTTGCAGCCATATCATGCTGCCTCTTTGACGCGCCGCCGTGCGCCGTTATAAAATAAATCAATGAGACAATTCGAGGTGTCGTTATGAAACTTTATGAAATAGTTGAAGCGATAGAAAAGAGACTTCCTAAGGAATGGGCTGAGCCGTGGGACAATCCGGGGCTTCTCGCCGGAGAGCGCGGGGCAGACGTTGAGAAGATAGCCGTCGCGCTTGACGCTTCGCCGCGTACCGTCGCGCTGGCTGCTGAACGCGGCTGCGGGCTGCTCGTCACGCACCATCCTATTATTTTCCGTCCCGTCAAGTCCGTCGTCGACGACTGCCACACAGGGCGGACGCTGCTCTCCGCCGTGCAAAACGGCGTCGCGCTGTACGCGGCGCATACGAACTGGGATTCGTCGCCTGAGGGCGTGAATTTCGTCCTCGCGTCGGAGCTCGGCCTGAGAAATATCGAGCCGCTCGTTCCTTCGCAGAGCGGCGCGTGGGGGCTCGGCGCCGCCGGAGACCTGCCGCGCCCAGTCCGCCTCGGCGCGCTCGGCGAGCTGCTGCGCGAGCGTTGGAATCTGTCCGCGCTCTCGCTCCACGGAAATTTGAAAACCTGCGTGCGCCGCGTCGCGCTCGGCGGCGGCGCCTGCATGGACTTCTGGCCGGAGGCTCTGGAGCTCGGCGTCCAGTGCTTCATAACCGCAGACGTATCGTACCACCCGCGCGAAGAGGCAGCCGAAGCCGGGCTTTGCATCGCGGCCTGCGACCACGGCGAAATGGAGCGTGTCTCTCTTCCCGCGCTCGCGGCCCTCGTCGCGGAGCAGACGGGGCTTCCCGTGACTCTCCTGGAAGGCGCTGACGCGGATATGGAGGACGGCCTTGGCGGAAGATAACGCGGCCTCAAAGCCGGAAGAACGCGGAGAAGCCGGCTTCGAGGTCCACCTCGGCAGTTTCTCCGGCCCGCTTGACCTGCTCTGCCATCTTGTGGAATCGCGCGAGATGGACGCCGTGAAGCTGAACCTTACGGAACTGGTCACGCAGTATATAGATTTCCTCGTGCGCGCGAAAGGGGCGACGCTGAACGAGCTCGCAGACTTTTTCTCATTCGCAAGCCGCCTGCTACTGCGCAAGGTAGATTCTCTCTTCCCCGACCGTGCCCCAGCGCCTGACGAAATCGCGCCTGAGGAAGACGATTTTGTCTCGGAGGAAGAACTTGCGTTCATCATGAACCGTTACCGTCCGTACAGGGCTGCGGCGCGCTGGCTCGCCGCGGCGAAGGAGGAGCGCGAGCGCTGTTTCCTGCGTGTGACGGACGAAGAAGACAACTATTATTACGACATAGGCGACCTTGAGATGCTTGCCTCCAAATGGTGGGAGCTGGAAGCCCGCCTCGAAGAAAGCCGCGCCGCGGCGCAGTACGACGAAGAGGCGATGCTCTGGGACGAAATCCCCGATGCGGTTCCCGAGGAACGCCAGATAGAAGAACGCATGGACGAGCTGATGCGCATAGTCGCGGGGCGGCGGCTGCCGCTCGGCGAGCTGCTCTCGGAGCGGAACAAAAAAACGCTCATCGTGACGCTGCTCGCGCTGCTTGAGCTCTCGCGCCTCAGCATGGTCCATATAATCCAGCCGGAGACTCTCGGAGGTGTTGAAATTGCCGCCTGTTGACGAAAATTTACCGCTTGGGCTGATAGAGCGTCAGGTGGAGGCGCTGCTCTTCGTATCCCCGCAGCCGGTGCCGGCGGAGACGATAGCGGCGCATCTCGGAATATCCGCCGAACGCGCCGAGGCGGCGATCAGGACGCTGCGCGCGCAGTACGCGAAGGGGCGCGGCATAACGCTGCTGCACCTCGGCGGCGGCTGGCAGATGGCGACCGCGCCTGACCTTGCTGACACGGTTGAAAGCTTCGCGGCCTTCCTTTCGACGCAGCGCATCCGTCTCTCGCGCGCCGCGCTCGAAACGCTTTCCGTAATCGCCTACAATCAGCCGATAACGATGTCCGAGATAGAGGAAATCCGCTCCGTGCGCTGCGACCGCGTAGTCGAGACGCTGCTGAAAAACGGCCTCATAGACAGGCCCCGCAGCGACAGCCGCAAAAAATCCATGCGCCGCTACCGCACGACGAACAAATTTCTTGAAATATTCGGCCTGTCGAGCATAAGCGCCCTTCCGACGCTTGAAGAGCTTCGCGGAGAATACGAGGACGACGGCGCGGACGAGCCGGAGACGGAAAACGGCGCGCCGGAGAATGAAACAATAGAGGAGACGAACGGCGATGAGTGAAGGGACTGTGAGGCTTAACAGGTATCTCGCCATGTGCGGCGCCGGAGCGCGGCGCAAAGTCGAGGAATTCATAACGGCGGGGCGCGTCCGCATAAACGGCGAAATCGTGAACGAACCCGGGCGGCAGGTAACTCCCGGCGACGTTGTGGAACTCGACGGGCGTGAACTTTCGCCTGTGGAACCGGCGTACCTCATCTTCAATAAGCCGAAGGGAGTGCTCTCCGCTGTCGAGGACTCGCGGGAGCGCACAGTTATAGACATTCTGCCGCCTTCGATGGACCGTCTGCGCCTCTTTCCAGTAGGGCGGCTCGACCGCGACAGCGAAGGGCTGATAATCCTGACGAACGACGGAATGTTCTCGCAGGAGCTGATACACCCGCGCAACGGCTTCACAAAGACCTACGAGGTGGAACTTCGCCGCCCTATGGACGAGCCTACGCTGATACGCTGGACGAAGGGCGTCGACGCGGACGGCACGTTCCTGAAGCCGCTCTCAGTGCGCCGCCTAGCGCGCAATCCCATGCAGTGCTGGTTCGAGGTCGTACTAGGAGAAGGGATAAAACGCGAAATCCGCCTGATGGCGCGCGCGCTGGGGAACGACGTGCGCCGCCTGCTGCGCCGCAAAATCGGGCGTCTGACGCTCAAAACTCTGCCCGCGGGCGAATTCATATCCGTAGACCGCGAAACGCTCTGGCGGTATATCAAAGAGGGGAAGACGGTCTAGTATCCGCTGACGAAATCGAGTATACGGCGCGCCGTCGCAAGGCTGACCTTGCTTGCGTCGCCGTGCTTTAGATATGCGTTTGCGTTCCCCGGGTTGAGGCCGAGCGTCTTGTATATTTTATAGCCGGATATGCGTTTCTCTTCTTTGAGCTCAACGGCCCGGTCTCTCATTAAAATTTTCAGTCTGTTCTCCCGTTCCGCCGTCGCGCGCTCGGCGGCGTACGAGGCGTAGACCTTGAAATATTCCGCGTCCATCGGGCCGTCGCCGGACTTCAGCGCGTCGAGCAGCTTCTGCGTGTCTCCGCCAAAAAGATCGCTGAGCCGCGAATATTCGGCAAAGAGCGCTTCGTTGGACGACGACGCCGTGACGAGCTCCCGCTCGACCCCGTAAAAACAGGCGTATAGAAACAGCGGCGCACGCAGCCTCGGATTTCCATCCGCGGCCTCGCGCGCAAGCCGGATAACGCCGGAGCTGCCGCAGTATGAGAGCTCTTGAACATATTTTTTCAAAAACCATTTGAACGACGGCGCTCTCATTTTCGTTCCGCCTCTTTTCTTTTTTCTGCCGCTTCTTTCCTGTATTGCCTGTACATTGCGCGGAAGATAGAGCTTTGCGTATCGTTGAGCGCGTTTAATGCTTTCTCTTCCGCGAGCCTGTCAAGTAAAGCGAAATCTAGGTTGTTTATAACTTCCTGACTTCTTATATCGTTCATATCAGTGTCCCTGTAAGAACACGCCTTTGCGATGACGATGTCTTCGAGCGACATGGCGTAGTATTTTATCTTCTTTCCACCGATTGGAAGAACCACGAGCCGCTCGTTGTAGTCGTCTGGGAAATCATTCAGATAGGCCGTGACGTTCGTATTTATGTCGAACTCTGGAAGAAATTTCTCCGCTTCGCGCGATACCTCGATGAAATCAATATCCTTGGTGGAGCGGTCTATATATCCCATCAGCAGCAGCGCTGCTCCGCCCACGACCACTGCTCTGAGCTGTTCTTTATTGTGCAGCCCGCTGAGAAAAAGCAGTTCGTCCAGTTCTTCCAGACGTTTCAATATATTTTCCTTGATTCCGCGAGCAGGCACAATTTTCACCACCTTGTGAGATTTTATATCACTTAAAATAATAATATTATTTTAAGTGATATTATGCGGGTGTCAATAACATTATACGGCAGAGCGCGCAAACATAGCTGTAACTCTTGTGAGTTACCCGTTCAGCATCCCCTGCGGCCAGCCTTCGGACTCGCGCATATTTTTCAGCGCGTGGATTATGTTGCTCTTGAGCTCCGGCGTTTCCGCCATCAGGCGCGCCAGGGTCTCCTTCGCCTCGTCGCGCTTCGTCGCGCCGCCGAATGGGCAGCACGAACTTGTTACGGGAAGGGCGAGCCTTTCTGTTTCAAGCTTTATCTGACGCTCTTCTATGTAAATCATCGGGCGTATCACCCTTATCTGCGTCCGGCTCATATAAAGGTGCGGATGGAAGCATTTGAAGCGCCCGCCGTAAAAGAGGTTCATCAGCACCGTCTCGGCCGCGTCGTCCTTGTGATGGCCGAGCGCCAGCACGCCGCAGCCTGCCGCGCGGGCGGCGTTTGCGAGCATCCCGCGCCTCATATTCGCGCAGAGGCTGCACGGCGACCGCTCATCGCGCTCTTTCATTATCTGATATGTCGGGTGTGTTATCGTCGTGACGGGGATGCCGAGCTCGTCCATGTATTCGAGCACGGCTCCTGTCTCCATTGAGCCGCCGGACTGGTCTATCATGCAGGCGCGCAGCTCGAACTTCACCGGGCTGCGCTTTCTCAGCGACGCGAGGGCGAGCGAGAGCAGGAGGCTGTCTTTGCCGCCGGAAAGTCCTATCATGACGCCGTCTCCCGCTTTTATCATGCTATAATCCCTTATGGCTTCTCCTATGAAGCGGGATATTTTTTTTGAGATGGGGTAATGTTCCTCAAAATCCTTCAGCTGGATCGCTCCCCTTCGGAGATGTAATATTACGTTATGCTAGCATAGATTTTGCCGGAGGTGCGCCGTAATGAAAAAAATTGAGATAATTCTCGCCGACGCGGATTCTCTGTTCACCGACGCGCTGCGCGCGGCGCTAGGCGGCGTTGAGGATTTCGACGTCGGTACGGCTGGCGGCGGCGCGGCGGGGCTGCGCGAAGTGTTTGCGCGCGGGCAGGGAATCGTCGTCATTCACCGGCAGATACCTGACGCGGAAACCATACATATGCTGCGCGAGGGAAAGCGCGACAGAAAAGACCTGCGCGCGCTGCTTATAGTGAAGGAGCCGGCTGGTGACCTTTTGTCTCTCGCGGGCGAAAACGCGGGCATCGGCGTTATGTCGAGCTCGTCGGATATAGATGAGCTCGTCTCCGCTCTGCGCTCGCTTGCGCGCGGCGAGCGTTACGTCAGCAAGAAAGTCCTAGCAGCCGCCGGGGGCAGAAGCGGCGCGGAGCGGCTGAGCGACCCGCTCGGCGAGATAACGCCGCGTGAGCGCGAGGTGCTCTACTGGCTCGCGCTCGGCCTTACGAATAAAGAAATATCGAAAAAAATGATTCTTTCCGAAAAAACGATAAAAAACCATGTTAGCCATATTCTGAAAAAACTTGAGCTGACCGACCGCACAAAAGCCGCCGCCCTCGCGTGGCGCGAAGGGCTTCCGCAGATTTCCGAGGATTTTTATTCCCTCTCTTCCGCAGAGCCTATGCTAAAATAATAAGGTGCGCGGCGGCTTTGCCGTCCCGTTTTGTCTTAGGGAGGACAGAATGAGCGTTAAAAAGAGTTTTTCGATATTTGTTATAATCGTCGTACTATCCATAGTCGGCGTATTGTTCTGCAGTATAGACGCTTCGACCTTCGCGATGCTCGGCGACGCAAATCCAGCGTTGCTTGCATGCGCCGCGGCGCTCGTCGTACTCATGTGGTTCCTGGACGCCTTCAAGTTCATGACGCTCGCGCGCGCGGCCGGCGAAAAACTGTCGCTGCGCTGCACGCTCTCCGTCGTCTGGATCAACTACTTCGGCAGCGCCATCACGCCTATGCAGAGCGGCGGCGGCCCGTTCCAGGTCTACCTGCTGTACAGAAACGGCGTATCGGTCGGAAAATCCGTTGCGATAACGCTCGTCCGCACGCTCCAGGTGTTGTTCCTCCTGGCGCTTGTAATGCCGTTTTCAATGGTCGCCGAGCCGGACCTTCTGCAAAAATACTCCTACCTTCGCTGGTACGCATGCTACGTCGTGCTCTTCATCGGCGGCTGCGCCTTTCTGCTAGTAGTCAGCATCGCGCGCCCGCGGTGGATAAAGCGCTGGGTCAACGCCGTGCTGGTATGGATCAACAAAATCGGCTTCCTCAAGTCGAAATACCTGCTGCGCGCCGCGCGCTGGATAAACCATGAAATAACGTCGTACAACGACAACATAAAGCTGTTCACCTCGACAGGCAAGGGCTGGTTCGCGCTGTCGGCGCTGCTCGCCGCGGCGCACTTAATCACATATATGTCGGTGATGCCATGTCTGATACTCGCTGCCGGCTTCAAAGTCAACTATCTTCAGTGTATTCTCGCTGAATCGCTGCTGCTCTTCATGCTATACTTTATCCCGACGCCCGGCGCGAGCGGCGCGGCCGAGGGAGGCGCTGTGGCGGTATTCGGTCTATTCGTGCCGTGGAGCGTCGCCGGCGTCATGGCCGTCACCTGGCGGCTGCTTTCCGAATACACGGGGATAGCGATCGGCACATTCATAGTTGTGAGAATGCTCGGATGGGGCGGAGCGGATAAAGTCCTTTCCGATGAGAATAACAAAATAGAAAAAGGCGGATGCGGCGAATGAAAGTAAGCAAAAAGGTAAGTTCAACGGCGTTTAAGTGCAGAGGGCTCTTCTGGGGCGTCTTTGCGGCGGGCATATTGATATTCCCCGGCGAGTTCGAGATAGTGCGCTTCACGATAGGGCTCGCGCTCGTCCTCGGCGGGCAGATGCTGCGCTTCTGGGCTGCGGGCTACATCCCGAAATACCGCACCGAAGTCATCGGCGCGCCCGTGCTCGTCACGTGGGGGCCCTACAAATGGGTGCGCAACCCGCTCTATGCCGGAAACGCGATAATGGGGCTCGGCTGGTCGCTCATGGTCGGCTGGGGCTGGGTCATAGCCTTCGTCATCGCCTTTATGCTGCTCTACTCGATGATAATCATCCCGGCTGAAGAGGAATTCCTCGCCGACAAATTCGGCGCGGAATACGCCGAATTCAAAAAGCGCGTGCCGCAGCTGATCCCCTACCCGCGCGGCGGCTTCCCCGACAAATCCCCGAACGAAAAACCATTCGACTCGAAACGCGCGCGCGAAGAAGAGATATACTCCATCCGCGTCAACATCATAGTTACAATAGTCATCATCGTCAGGCTCTTCCTGTTTTAGGACAGATTTTGTAAATAGAAGAATTACGGAACGCGAGAAACTTCTGAAAATCTGGCGCACTATATCCTTCAAGCTCCGTTTTTTGACGATTTGCAATATTCTTTAGAGCTATATCTGCTATATATATTTTTATGGTACGGCTGTTTTTTGT
>DVKA01000096.1 GCA_018716365.1 Candidatus Caccocola faecipullorum | reverse complement strand
CAGTCCCCCCTCTTCCAGGGAGGGAACCTATGACGCCGATGAATAACAGAAGAGTGGTAATCACAGGTTGCGGTGCCGTCACCCCAATCGGAATCGGAAAAGAAGAGTTCTGGAGCGCGCTTGAGCGCGGGGAGAACGGCGTAGACTACATCACGCTCTTCGACACGGAAAAGCACACCACGAAGATAGCCGCAGAGGTTAAAAATTTCAATCCTGAAAACTGGCTCGACAAAAAAGAGGTCCGCCGCACCGACCGCGTGCTTCACTTCGCGGCCGCCGGAGCCGACCTCGCCGTACAGGACGCCGGTCTCGACCTTGAAAAGCTCGACAAAGAGATGTTCGGCGTGTACGTCGGCAGCGGAGAGGGCGGAATCCACACGATAGAGGAAAACTTCCGCCTGCTCTACGAAAAAGGGCCGAGCCGCGTCAGCCCCTTCATGGTGCCGATGATGATTACTAACATGCCCGCCGGATACATAGCGATACGCCTCGGAGCCAAAGGGCCGAACATGGCCGTCGTCACTGCCTGCGCCAGCTCGACCCACAGCATGGGCGAAGCCTACAACTGCATCATGCGCGGCGACGCCGACGTCATGATCACCGGCGGAGTAGAAGCCGCGATATCGCCGCTCGCGACGGCCGGCTTCAGCTCGCTCAAGGCGCTTTCGGGACGCAACGACGACCCGAAGCACGCCTCGCGCCCCTTTGACGCTGACCGCGACGGCTTCGTAATCGGCGAAGGCGCGGGAATCCTCGTCTTTGAGGAATACGAGCACGCGAAGGCCCGCGGCGCGCACATCTACGCCGAGGTCAAGGGCTACGGCCTCTCCTGCGACGCGCACCACATCACAGCGCCCGCGCCCGACGGCGACGGAGCATACCGCGCGATGGCGATGGCCGTCCGCAAGGCGGGATGGAAGCCCGAGGAGATAGACCTCATCAACGCGCACGGCACCTCGACGCCGCTCAACGAGAAGATGGAGACGGCGGCGATAAAGCGCCTCATGGGCGACGCCGCGGACAAGGTCATGGTTCAGGCGACGAAGTCGATGGTCGGCCACTCGCTCGGAGCCGCCGGCGCGGTCGGCACGATAGCCGCCCTGCTCGCCTTCGAGCGCGGAATAGTGCACCCGACGATAAACTTCGAGACGCCGGACCCCGAGTGCGCCATCAACGTCGTGCCCAACAAGGCCGTGAACGCGAAGGTCGAGAGAGCCCTCGTCAACAGCTTCGGCTTCGGCGGACACAACGGAGTCATCGCAATCGAGAGCTGCAAGTAACCCATCAATGAAAGACGACAAAAGGCGCGAAGAACAGCTTCGCGCCTTTCAATTAAAATTAGGCTACGAATTCAAGAACGCGGAGCTTCTGACCGAGGCTCTGACGCATTCCTCATACGCCAACGAAAACAACGCGGCCTACAACGAGCGGCTCGAGTTCCTCGGCGACGCCGTGCTCGAGCTCGTCACCTCGGCGCGCCTCTTCGCCGCCTATCCGGGTTTCAGCGAAGGCGAGCTCACGCGGCTGCGCGCGCGCCTCGTCTGCAAAAACAGCCTCAGCGACTGGGCCTCGGACAACGGCCTGAAGCCGCTCATACGCCTCGGCAAAAGCATAAAAAGCCCGACCGACTCGATGGCCGCCGACTGCGTAGAGGCTGTGTTCGGCGCGGTCTTCAGCGACGGCGGCTACGAAGCAGCGCGCGGCGTGATATCGCGCTTCCTCGACACGAAGGGCGAAGCCGCCGCGCCCGTCATGGAAAAAGACCCGAAGACCGAGCTTCAGGAGCTTTTGCAGGGCGAAGGCAAAGCCGCGCCAGTCTACAAGCTTATAGAACGCCGCGGTCCCGAGCACGCGAGCAGCTTCAAGGTCGCGCTCTCCGCCGAGGGCGGCCTCGCCGCCGAAGCGTGGGGGCCTTCCATAAAAGAGGCGGAATTCAAAGCCGCTAAGGCCGCGCTTGAAAAGCTGCGCCGGAGCTGACGCCGCGCCGGAACAGAGGCAAAACCGCGCCGCGCCCGCACGACGCCGCGGCTTCGTGCTCATATACGCGCTCGCCGTATCTGCGGCGCTGATATCGCTTTTAGCGCTCGCGCTTAACACGGTGCAGAAAACGGCGGAGGAAGATCTCGCCGCCGCGCGCCGCCTCCGCATAGAAAACGTAGCCGCGCAGGCCTCCGCCGCGGCCGAGGCGTGGTTTTACGACAGCGCTGCCGCGATAGCGGAGGAGGCGGGCTTCGAGGCTGATGCTGCGCCCGAGAGCGACCCGACGCCGGACGTGCCGGAGGGCATATTCGCCGCACTGCGCGGACAGTTCCCGGACTACGTCATAAAGTGCGTCTGCTACGACCTTCATTATCCAGATTCATTTTCCGAAAACGCCTACGCCGCGCGCATCCCGCGCATACCGCCGCGCGCGGCCGACACGGGCGGCGCAGTCCGCGCCTATTACATAAGGACGACCGTGAGCGAAGCCGGGGACGAAAAATATAAAACGACCGTCACGCTCGGCATGCGCGTGGAAAAATCGCCCTCCGGCGTGATTTCCGTCCGCACCGCGGGCGTCACTGAATAAAAAATTTCCGTCCCGCCTGGCGCGCACGGCTCTTGCAATCGCGGCTGAAACAATATAGGATAGTAAAAGTTTTATATAAAATGGGGGATAGTCATGAAAATATCTCTTATCCAGCTCCAGATACTGCCGGGGGAGGAAAACGGCGGCGAGCCGCTCGTCGAGCGCGTCATGGGGCTGATAGATTCCTGCGCCGGCTCCGACCTCATCGTGCTGCCGGAGCTCTGGCACGTCGGCCTGCTCAGCTACCGGACGATATGGGACTTCGCCGAGGAAAAGGACGGCCCGCTCATGCGCCGCATCTCCGAAAAGGCGAAGCAGCTGAACGCCTTCATCCACTGCGGCAGCTTCGCAGAAAAATGCGGAGACAAGCTCTACAACTCCTGCATACTCTTCGACCGCAAAGGCACCGACCTCGCGGTATATCATAAAATACACCTCTTCTCCTGCTACGGACACGAAGCCGACACCTTCACGCACGGAGACAAGGCCGTCGTAGTCGACACGGAGGAATTCGGCAGAGTCGGCCTCTCGATATGCTACGACATACGCTTCCCGGAGCTCTTCCGCCGCATGACCGCGGGCCTCGGCGCGGAGGTATTCATAGCGCCGACCGCGTGGCCCTACCCGCGCAAGGACGCCTTCACGATGTGCGCCCGCGTGCGCGCGCTCGAAAACTCCGCGCACTTCTTCGTCTGCAACCTCGCGGGACAGTACAAGCACCTGCGCATGCTCGGCAACAGCGCGATGATAGACACCTGGGGCGACCCCGTCTACCAGCTCGGCGAAGAACCCTGCATACTCCGCTGCGAGTTCGACATAGAGACGACGAGACGCCAGCGCCGCGACTTCCCGACGCTCAACGACCTGCGCCTCGGCATGTTCGACTAGCGCCGCGCCGGCAGTAGGCTTGCCGCGAAAAATATGCGGCCCGCTATACGCCGTCGCCGCCGCAAATTATATCCGCGCGCGCAAATTCCTCGCCGCGGCATGAAATTACGAAAATTCCGCAGAGCATACGAAAAGCGCGCCGCCTTGAGGGCGGCGCGCTGCGTTTACCCCTCCGGCGCAAAATCGCCGGACATTTCCCAAATTATTCCGCGAGCGCCCACTTGAGCAGCTCTTCCGAAATTTTGTCCTTCACGGCGTGCTCTATGCCGCGCGCGCCGTTTTCGCCGTCGAGCGTCCCAGCGAGCGAAGCCGCGACGGCTTCCTCGTCGACGTGCTTTCTCTCCTCCTCGGACAAAGCCGCGGTTGCCTCCCTTATCCGCTTACGCAGTATCTCCCTCTGCGTCTCCTCAGAGAGCGGCTTGAACTCTATCACGGAGTCGAAGCGCGCGAAAATCGGAGCGCCGAGCCTCTCGCGCGCCTCCTCCGCCGACGCGTAGTTCGACGTGCAGATTATCAGCGCGCGGCGCGCGTCGGCGCGGTAGTTCCTGTCCTCGTATATCCCCTCGTCGAAAACCTGATAGAAGGCGCTGTGAAAGACCGGGTTCGGCTTGTCGAACTCGTCGAAGAGTATCACGTTCGACTCGCGCTCCATGAGGTCCTTCGCGAGGCAGTTGCCCGTGTGCCGTCCGCCGAAGAGGTACGACGAGAACTCGTTGCTGTGGAACATCGAGAACTGTCTGCGCAGCAGAGTCTGTCCCATAACGTCGCTGAGATACTTCGCCGTCTCCGACTTGCCGACGCCCGTCGGCCCGTAGAAGAGAAGCACGGCTGGCTTCTCCGACGAGCCTGAGGCGAGCGGATAGAGCGCCTTCAGCAGCTTCTCCTTGACCTCCGGCTGTCCGATGATGACGCCGTCATACTCGCGGTTGATTCTGCGCAGGCAGTCGAAGTCGAGCGTGCGGTAGTTGTAGCGTATCGTCTTGACGCGGCTGTGGAGGCTCTCGAACTGCGAGACGACGTGCATCGGCGGGTTCTGCAAATATATCGAGCCGACGTCGAACTGTCCGATGAAGCTGAGGAAGGAGTTTATCGCGCTCTCGCTGATGGAGGCGTACTGCTCCGAAAAGGCGACTAGGCACGGCACCTGCAGCCGCTCGGCCTCCTTCTCGGGATTTTCCGCGCCCCTGCGCGCGCTCTGTATCTTGAAGGTGTGCTCGCGCATCTTCCTGTCGCTGTATATCGCGAGCTCGCTTATCGTCGTGATGGGCAGACGCTTGGGAAGGTGGCGTCTGAAACCGGACTTCGGGCCGTAGTAGAAAACTATCTTCTGAGTCATAACAGCATAACACTCCAAATATAAAATTTACATTTTTAAAATATTGTCGGCTTTTGAACCGCTCTGCGCCTCAATCGTCCGCGGCCTCCGCGCCGAGCCGCTTGATGAATAAAATCTCCATCGGCTGCGCGAAAGCGCCGAAGGGAATGGAAAGAGCCCCCGTCTCGCTGTAGCCCATCTTCCTGTAAAAATGCTGCGCGGCGTCGTCTGTCGGGATGGAGCAGAGCGCCGCGTCGAAGCCCGCCGCAGCCATCTTTTCCTCCCACAGCCGCAGCGCCTCCGCCGCGTATCCGCGCCCGCGGAACTCCGGCCTGACGTGCATAAAATAAAGATAAGGTATGTAATCCCAGAGATACCCCCAGCGCAGAACGCCCGCCGTGCAGTCTCCGTGTTTTATCAGAAGCACCTCCTCCGGGCTTCGTTCCAGCTTTTCGCGCAGCCTCTCCGCCGGTATGTAGGCGTCGAACTCTTTTATCATCTCCGCGTCGCAAGGTTCAGATATCTGCAAAGTAACCATAATATTTCTTCCCGCCCGTAAAATAAGGATTTTCCCGGTGCTGGTGCGGCTTTCCGGCG
>DVKA01000095.1 GCA_018716365.1 Candidatus Caccocola faecipullorum | reverse complement strand
TCCCTTGTCGAGATTTTCGACAGCCTATTCCTCGATGGCGCAATCGGCAGCGCGGGTGGCTGTTAACCACTAGGTTCGAGGTTCGAGTCCTCGTCGAGGAGCCAGTCTCTTCAAGCCCGTTCGGATAACCGGACGGGCTTTTTTGTGCCCGCCGCTCGTTGCCAAAGCCGCCGCCTGAATATACAATGAAACGGAAATCCGCTCCGGCGGAGGAAAGGAGCGACAGCTTTGAACGTAAACCTCGAAGGACTTCCCGCCATGCTGCAGCAGGTGACCCTCGCCTCGCTTCTGCCGGCTCTGCTCTACCTCGTATGCGGCCTGCTCATAATACGCTTCGTAATGTCCGCGCTGTCCCGCGCGCTCAAAAAATCCGCGATAGACAGGACGCTCCACCGCTTCATACTTACGATACTGCGCATCGTCCTATACTTCATACTCTTCATGACGGTCGCAGGCGCGCTAGGCATACAGATAACGTCGTTCGTCGCGCTCCTGAGCGTCGCTGGCCTGGCCATATCGCTCTCGCTGCAGAACGTGCTCTCCAGCGCCTCGTGCGGCGTCATGCTGCTCTCCGTCAAGCCCTTCAAGGTCGGCGACTACGTTGAGATCGGAGGCACCGGCGGCACCGTGCGTGAAATAGGCTTCATGCACACGAAGCTCGCCGCGCCCGACAACAAAATAATCTACGTGCCGAACAACGAAGTCTCAACCTCGAAGATAATCAACTACACGCAGGAGGGGACGCGCCGCGTAGACTTCGTTTTCACCGCGGACTACGCCTGTCCGCAGGAGGACGTGAAGCGCGCGCTGCGTGAAGCCGTTGCGAAATTTCCGAAGGTCCTCGACGATCCAGCGCCCTTCATCCGCGTCAGCGGATACAAAGAGGCCGTCGAATACACCGTGCGCGTCTGGTGCAAAACGGAGGACTACTGGGAGCTCTATTCCGACATAATAGAGGCCGTGCCCGAGGCCTACGCCGCCCACGGCGTCGAGATGAACTACCCGTACCTCAACGTGCTGCTGCGCGGCGACGGCGCGGAAAAAGCTGAAAAAATCATCAAATCGGAGTGATAAATATGGCTGACAAGAAAATCCTCGGATTCATAGGGACAGGCGTCATGGGCCGCAGCATGGCAGGCCACCTGCTCGACGCGGGGTATGAAGTCCACGTCTATAACCGCACGAAGGAAAAGGCTGAGGCGCTCATTGAAAAAGGTGCGATATGGGAAAATTCGCCCGCCGAGATAGCCCGCAAATGCGGCGTCGTCTTCACGATAGTCGGATACCCGAAAGACGTCGAGGAAACCTACCTCGGCAAGGACGGCCTCGTCGCCAACGCGCAGGAGGGCGCGCTGCTCGTCGACATGACGACCTCCAGCCCGAGCCTCGCGCGCAAAATATACGCCGCGGGCAAAAAACGCGGCCTCGGCATACTCGACGCGCCAGTCACCGGAGGCGACAAAGGCGCGCGCGAAGCGACGCTGACGATACTCGCAGGCGGCGACGAAGAGGACTTCAAAGCCGCCATGCCCTACTTTGAAAAGATGGGCCGCACGATAAAGCTCATGGGCAAAGCCGGAGACGGACAGAACGCGAAACTCGGCAATCAGATAGTCATAGCCGGAACGATGACGGGAATGTGCGAGGCGATGGCCTTCGCAAAATCCTGCGGCCTCGACGTGAAGGAATTCATAGAGGCGATAGGCGGCGGTGCGGCCGCGACATGGAGCCTTTCGAACTACGGCCCTCGCATCCTCAAAGGCGACTTCGAGCCTGGCTTCTTCGTCAAACACTACATCAAGGACATGAAGCTCGCCGAAGAGGCCGCCGACGAAATGGAGCTCGACCTTCCCGCGCTCACGCTCACGCGCGAACTCTACGAAGAACTCGCCGAAGACGGATTCGGGGACAAAGGCACTCAGTCGCTCTACTGTCTGTACGACCCGCAGGAGGAGTAGGCGGCGCGGATTTAACAGAAAAACAAGAGCATGGCGCTGTGTTGTCGCGCCATGCTCGTTTTTTATCGGTGGAAAATAACGGTAATCGGCGCACCGTTCCTGATAACCGTTGCAACTCACGTCCGCAGACCGCGGACGACATGAATACTTTACCTCGTGTTTACCGTGTCCGCAGTTTCAACTCGCACCGCCGCGCCGCGGCGAAATCTCTAATCCCCGCTTAAATCACGCGTCCTGTACGCGCAGTATCCCTCGTAGCTGTAGCTTGCGTCGACGCCCTTCATGTAGGTATCCGCGTCGTCGATTTTGTCGGTCAGCGCGGCCTTGAGCAGAGTCTTGATTTCAACGTCCTTTATCGGGCTGCGCTCCATAGCCAGAAGGTAGTCGTCTTTGTCCACGCGGCTCCAGTCTACTGACATTTTTAGTTCTTTCCCTAAAATCATGTCGAGCCATATCCTCATGCTGCGGCCGTTGCCCTCCATGAAGGGATGCGCGATGTTCATCTCCACGTATTTTTCTATGATTTCGTCGAAGTTCGACTGCGGCATCAGTTCGACGCGGCGCAGCGCCTCTTCGAGATAGAGCGCCGAGGCGAAGCGGAAGCCGCCCTTTGCAATGTTCACGGAGCGGATTCTGCGGGCGAACTCGTAAACCTCGCCGAATAGATATTCGTGTATCGCGGCGAGGCTTGCGAACGTCCCAGCCTCAAGGCTGCCGGGCAGCCCTGATTTGAAGAGCGCGGCGGCCTTCGTCTTGCTCATGCGCTCTTCCTCGCGCGCGAGCTCCGACGGGTCGTCTATGCCCAGTTTGTTTTTGAGAACCATTGCGCCGCCTCCCGTGCCGTTGGTTTTTCTCCGGTTTTTATCGCGGAGCGGAAGCCCACGTTTTTTCGCCGCGCGCGCCTCCGCTCCGTTATTTTACAGCATCAGCAGCCCCTGCGGGTCGTAGGGCTCCTTCGCTCCGCAGTGTTCTACGTGGCTTTTCCAGTGCTTGCCGAGGTAGTAGTAGCGCAGGCTGTCCGCCTCTTTGTCTATCGTTTTTTCAAGCTGGAATTTGAGCTCTTTGAGCTGCACGGGGTCGACGAGGCATTCGAATACCGAAAACTGCACGCGCTGGCCGCAGCTTTCGCAGAGCTTCGCCACCTTGCGCAGCCGCTTCTGCCCGCCTTCGCTCTGCGTGTTTACGTCGTAGCTGACCACTACAAGTTGCATTTCGCATTCCTCCTATTTCCAGACGAAGGGCGGGTATTCCTCCATGTCGCCGCGTATGCGGCGCGCGAGGAGCCGCGCCTGTATGTGCGGCACCATGCCGAGCGGCATCTTGTCGCGTGTGTACGGATGCGTTATCTCGTCCTCTTTGCGCGCGCGCCATTCCGCGAGGATTTTTTTGCGCGCGCCGTCGTCCATCGTGACCGCGCCGCTTTCGCTTATCCTGAAATTTTCGGGCTTCACCTGCTTCATGTTTATCATCGAGAGCACGAGCCTGTCGGCGAGCCACGGGCGGAATTCCTCCATGAGGTCGAGCGCGAGGCTCGGGCGGCCCGGCCTGTCTTTGTGCAGGAAGCCCACGGCGGGGTCAAGCCCCACGCCTTCGAGCGCCGCCTCCGTTTCGTTTGCGAGCAGGCCGTAGACGAAGGAGAGCATAGCGTTTACCGCGTCGAGCGGCGGGCGTTTGCTGCGCCCCGTGAATTTGAAATAGTCCTTCTGGTGCAGTATCATGCCGTCGAACGCGTCGAAGTATGCGCGCGCCGCCGTGCCTTCGAAGCCGCGCATTTCGTCCGTGTCGCTGGAAACTTTTATCTGTGCTGCGAGCGCCTCGACGGTCGATACTGCGGAGCGGAATTTTTCTCCGGCTTCTCCCTCTGGCGGATGTTCGCGCATGAAGCGGCGCAGGACGGCCTTCGTGTTCGCCAGCTTGCCGAGCAGGACGTCGCGGGCTATCGGTGTGGCCTGCTCGCCGTCGTCCGCGATCCTGTACTGTCCGCGGCGCAGCAGGACGTTGCCGCGGACAGGCCCCTGCACGCGGCCGAGGAATTTTCCGCTTTCGCTGAAAAAGGCGAAGTTGACGCCATGTTCCGCGCAGTAGCCCATGAGCGGCAGCGTCGCGTTCACCTGTCCGAAGCATAGTATCGATTCAAGAATGCCTATGTTGATCGCGCGCTTCTCCTCGCCGTCTATCTTTACGACGGCGTTGTTGTTCCTGAGCGAGAGCCACGTTCCCGGCGTCGTTATGAAAAGGGTGTTGAGCGCCTGCTTCATAGTTCGTCCTCCCCGTCCTCCGTTTTTTCGGCGAGCATCCTGTACAGCCCCGCAACGTAGCGCGCGGAGCGGTCGCCTGCGCCCGTATCCTCCGGCATACAGAACTTGTTCAGAGAGCAGCTTTTGCAGTGGCGGCCCGCGTTGCGGCGCGGGCTCGCTGCGCCGCTCGTTATATCGCGTGCGCGTGCGCAGGCCGCTTCAAGCTTCGCGCGCAGCTCCGTCGTGAACCGCACCTCCGTGCGCCGCCGCGGCTCGCCGTGGAAGACGGCGCCCTCCGGCACTTCGACGCCGAGCATCTCTTCAAGGCAGACGGCTTGCGCGCAGAGCTGCATCTCGTCTGCGATGTCGGGACGTTTGCGCCCGCGTTTGTATTCGACGGGGTAGGGCAGCCACCTGCGCCGCCCGCCGAAAGCCGCGACGCGGACGCCGCGCTCTTCGTCGCGGCGGAACTCAACCATGTCCGCCGCGCCGCTGAGGCCGAGCCGCCGCGAGCAGAGCGGGAGGTCCGTGGCGAACTTCACCTCACCGCGGCTCTCGCGCCCCATTTTGTGAACCTTCTCATGCAGATGCGCCCCTTCGACAGTCAGGACGTTCTCCTCCCAGAGCCCCTCAAGATAAATAAGCGCCCACTGCTTCTCGCAGAACACAAGGTGCTGAAGCCCGGAGATGAGAAGGTAGTCTTCTTCGGGGAACATATAACCGTTTTAGAACCCTTCTATGATTTCGGGCTCAAGACCGTCGAGAGGCGCGAGCGTATAGCTCCCGCCGTCGCCCACCGTCAGCGAGCCATGCACTCTCGCGGAGGAATGCTGGCCGCCTTTGCAGTTGTGTTTCCACCAGAAGACCGTCGTGACGCTCATGCTGCCCTCGGGGCGCGCGGATGAAGCGTCGTTCTCAAACAGCTTCGGCAGGATTTTCTTTATCTCTTCGGCGTCTTCGTCGCTGAAGCCTGTGAGCTCCGCAAGCTGAGGATTCATGCTCCCGTAAAAAACGTATGTGCCGCAGTCAACGCGGTGCTTCATCCCCATAGTGTCGGATGATTTTTTGCCGTCTTTAGTGTCTTCGCTGTTGACGCTCTTCGTTATCTGTATGCTGGTTATGTTTATCGGAGCTGCTGAGAAGGCGCTGTGTATGCTTACCGGCCCCCTGATTCCTATCGACACGCCATCAGCGTCGTTCTTTTTCGATTTGAATGCGAACAGCTGCCCAAAGGCGCGGACGTCGAACCACTTTGCGCAGGCGGCCTTTATGATTTCCTGCTTCGTCATCTTTGCGTTTATCACGCTATCGGCGCGCGCCTTTAGAGAGGTGAAATCGTCCTTCCTCCTGTCGTCTGACTGGACGAATATCTCCTGACCGTCTTCGAGCAGCCTGTCGCGCATCTTGCGCTTGATGCAGACGTCGGACACCTCTCCTATGCCGTCGTAGCCGATGCGCGGTCTATTGCCGTCGAGCGGGTCTCCGTTCGGGTTTGCGTTCTTTACCGAGAAAATGACTGCAAAATCTATTTTGTTGGAAAGCGTCATAGAATAATCCTCCTGAATTTATTTTAAGTAGTTTGTTTATTCTTCAGAATTATTTTCGTGCTGCGGCTCCGCCGATTCGCCTGCGTCCTTCGCCTTTTTCCAGAGCTCGCTGCGCTGGCAATGATAGCCGAGCAGGAATTCAGGCGTGAGCGGAGAATTGTCTTTGAAATCGTCCGGCGCGAACAGGTCGTATATGCCGTCAAGCGTACCGCTGTAGACGGTCAGCGACTTCGGCGCTCTCGCCCGCAGCCTGCTCATATACGGAATCAGGTTTTGCTCTATCCGCATCCAGGTTTCATATGGCTTCGCTGAAAAGCGCTGCATAAGCTTTATGGCGGAGGTATCGCGGTTTTTCCCTTCGCTGCTGATGCTTAGGGCGTGTCCTTCGATTTTGTCGGCTACCGCAAGCAGCCTTCCGTATAGGTAATCCCGTGAGCGTCTGTTTTCTTCAAGCGACATTTTATATCCCCTTTCAATATGGCTTCCCGCATATAGGCCGCACGCGACGCCCAGAACCGCCTCGCGTTCCCATGGTTCTTTACTCAGCGGGGACGCGGCCTTGCGGCATACGGCCGTCACAATGTCCCGCGGCATGGGAACTCCGTCGACGATTACCGGTATGAGACGCGCAACCGTCGCTTTTATAAGTTTGGCGTCGGACCTGCCCGGACATATCGACTGGGCTATGTCTTTCAGCGCTGGAGCCCCGATGAATCTTTTCTCTTTGCCGAAATTCTGACGCCATGCGTATCTTATGTGATAATTTTCAACTCTCGCCAGAAAGTCGGAGCCTTTAATCTCCCTGTAATACGTTATAGCCATTCTTCCCGTCGTTGCGGAGTCCATCGCCATGACTACGACGTCGTCGCGGTCTTTCAGCTCTTTTTTATAGCCGCGGAGTTTTTGTACTAGCTTAAGCGCGTATTCCTCTCCGATGTCATTCGCGCCGCTGTAATCGGCGCCATCAAACCAATCGTCGTCATCCGTGCTTATGTCTTTCGTCGAAGCGCCGACGTTGGGTATAGGCGCGTTGTTCACGGCCCACGCGACTATAGTCTGACTGTCGTTCCTGAAGCTCTGCCGTCCTATGAGCCAGCGCAGAGCCGAATGGGCCTTCTGCGTAGCCTCGTAGCTTATAGTGCAGGCTTCCCTTGCGGTGAGGAAATGTCCGCGGAATGTGTAGCAGCTGCCGTCGTTTGATGAAATCAGCTTCGCCTTGTCGCCGGAGTAGCGCAGCCTCGCAGGGTGGTTCGCCGCGCACGGCGCGATCTCTCCGGTTATGCAGCACAGCTCTCTGTCTTTTATATGGGACAGGCAGAAAGCTATCCATGAGCCTATAAGCTCCTCGCTTTTCCATACTTTATCGCTATCGACGCCAGGGGTCTGCACGCGCCATCTTACGAAAGCGTTTCGCGGCTCTTCCTTTGCAGCCCATTCATCTGAAAGATTTCCGTCACCGTCTAAATGAAATATGCCCGCCTGTATTAAATCATGAATGACCGTGCGCCCGCTCACGTAACGTTTTACCGCTGCAAGCATTGGATTCTTTGAAAAATCTTCCCATTCCGACAACAGAGAAAAATATCCCTGCTGTAATTTTCCGCCGCTTAGAAAATCGTCGAAGTACGATTTGCTCTTATTTATGTATTTATCGTAATCTCCGGCAATGTACTGAATTTTGTCGCACAGCGGGTGCGGAGCGCCGCCGCTCGTCCTTCCTGCGGATTCTTCCGTTGCGGGGTGCAGCGTTGGCTCCTGCGGTACATTTCGCGCGGACAGGAAGCCGCCCTCGTTGTCCAACACTATTTCAATGTCCGCCTGCGTTTCTATATGTCCGACAGGCCACGGAAGCGTCGGGAAGTTTTCACGCATTGAGCACGCAGCTTCAAATGTAGCCTCAAGCTCCTGCATTAAACTCATGACAGGAACACCTCGCTGTCTTTATCCTTAGGATTGTAGTTCTGCTTGTTTACGAACTTTACCGGCTTCATCGGGCGTACGAACTTGGAAAGCAGTTTTACGTCCGGCACGGAAAAATCTATCTCGCCGTATCTCATCTTCGGATACCAGAAACGGCTGAAAAGTTTTTCCTCGCCGGATTCCTCGGGGTAGAGGAAGCTGTGGAACATGAGGCCGAAAGATATTTCTTCCGTGCTGCTGTAATGCCCTTCAGGTTCGTCGTGCCATTCTATCGGCCTGACATACCCCTGGCACTCGCGCGTGCCGAGAAATATGTCGCGCCGCCCGCCTCGTTTCAAATATCGCTGAAGCATCTCATAATGCTTCGCGTCGTTCCTGTCGCATTCGAGCTCCGCGGCGTGCTCGTTCCATTCGAAATGTGCGAGGACGTGATATTCTACGTCCGAAAGATAATTGTAATAGGCCAGAGTATTCGGCGCTTCTTTAGGGCCTCTGCTGTAATTCAGCGGCTTCATGCCCTTGGTCTGCGTGCGTATCGGCTTGACTACGCGCACCTTGTCTATCTTCCAGACGAACGTCGGCTTCCAGTAGATAGAACTTGCGATTCCGCGCAGCGCTTCGTAGGTCGGCACATGGTACGAACATTTCTCGCCGCCTATCTTCGTGATGGGGTCGGTAAAGAGCGCGAAACGGCCCCATACTGCGAACGCAATCTCGTTTTTCATCGTATCACCTCTGCTTTGAGTTTTTTTATTAAATGGCAACTGTTACATTATGTATAAGTCCGCTTTTCCTGTGCGTTCCGCGCTCACGCCGAAGTGTTCGTCGTAATATTCCGGCTGCAGCGCCCATACGCCGGAATCGCGCCCGACTCCGATTCTGTATATTATGCCGGTGTCACAGAGTACCCTAAGCTGATGCGGATAGATATTAACGGAGTAACGCTGCGCGCGGCGCAGCAACTTTTTCGCTTCGCCCATGCCGTTGCGGAGGCCGATCTGCCCGATAATTTCCGCGCCGCCGCCGTAGGGAACAATTACGCCCTCAGTCGGCGCGTCTATGACGCTGAAAAGTTTGCCCGCCGTGGCGAACGACTGTCTGATTATATTGGGGCCGCCCTTCGTCAGTCTGTTGCATGAGAGTATATTGAGAAGCGTGTCGTCGCGCTCGTCTCTTACATGGTACCGCATCTCATCCTGTCTTGCATAGAAATAATAGCGGAAGTAGCGCTCTATGTTAGCAAGGGATAGAATATCCTTTTGGCCGTCATCCGGGCGGCAGGTTTCACAGATGACTCTTTCGGCGCAGTTTCGCCCTTCCCTGACGTCCGTCAGCATATCAAGCTTTTCGTCGCGCGGGTTGACGATGTATACGGAACCTGTCTCCGAGTATCCCTCTCTGTTGCAGCGGCCCGCCGCCTGCACAATCGAGTCGAAGCCGGCGACGGAGCGTATCACGCATGCGAAGTCGGCGTCGACTCCAGCCTCCATTACGCTAGTAGCGACGCATATCAGCGGCCTGCGCTCCGCGATGGCGGCCATGATTTCATCAAGTACGTCCATTCGGTGCGCCGGGCACATCTGCGCGCTCATGTGGAAGAGCGCGCAGCCGTCCTTTCGCACATTCAGCTCTTGGTACAGCTTGCGGGCCGCCGCCGTCGTGTTGACTATCACTAAAAGCGAACCGGATTCCCGCTGCTTTTCTCGCGCCATATCCGCGAGCTCCGCCGTCGAATATCCGCCAGGCTTCAAGCGGCTGTATATTTTTACTCGCTTCAGACTGTCAAAGAGCTTTTCAGGCTCCGGCGCTATTTCCGCGCCGCCGTCGTAACGCAGAGCGCCGTACTCCCGTTCGACGCCGTTGAGCAATGGCTGCGTTGCGGTGCAGAGAAGCACGCTCGTCCCGCATTTTTCGACGAGGAAGTTGATGGCGGAACAAAATAGGTGAATCGTCCTGATTGGCAGCGTCTGTATTTCGTCGAATATTATCACAGAGTTTGCAAGCTGGTGCATCCGCCTCGCGCGGTTCGGGCTGCGCGAGAAAATCGCTTCGAGAAACTGCACGTTTGTAGTGAATATGATGGGCGCGTCCCAGTTTTCGGAAAGTATTTTGTTCGCTAGAGTGTCTTTTTCTTCAAGAAGGTTCGAATGGCATTCAAGGACTATCCTGCCGCGTTCGCTTTCGTCCTTTTCAAGTATTTCGCGCACGCGCCGCGCGTTCTGGTCGATTATCGTCGTGTAGGGAATTACGTAGATTATCCGTTCGATTGGATGTTCTTCTGGCATCGACAGCTTCGCCTGTTCGAGCGCGAAACGCAGGCTGGCAAGCGTTTTTCCTCCGCCTGTCGGTACTGTCATCGTATAAATTCCGCGCGGCCTCGCGCCCGCTTCTTTGCTCCAGTCCGAGATCTCTCTGCGGACGCGCGCGAGCGGCGTCCCCGTGCCGAATTTTTGCAGATGTTCTTCAAGCCGTTCTGATAGCGTTTCCCATCCGGCGTAGCGCGAACGCTGCCTTACGGACGCGGCTTCCTGCGTGCAGAAATCGGCTGTGTCGCATCTGTCCGCGTCGACGAGGCAGCTGTAAAGCATCTTTATAAGCATGCCGAGCGCGAACTCGCAGCGGTCCTGCAGATTTTCTTTGCAGACGGCGCTCTCCGTCTTTTTTATGCCGTTCATGTACGCTTTCAGCCGCGCGTATAAATCTTTGTCGGATAAAATTTCACGCGCTTCGTCCAAAATGTCCGCTGGCGCGTTTGCCAGAGATTCGTATAAGTGCGTCTTTTCGCTGTCCTTCGCCATGCGTTTTATGAAAAGGTCTTCGCCGTCCGCCGACAGAGTATCTGGCAGGCCGCCGTGGTGTCCTGCGATTATCAGCGCCATCATTTTTGCCGCCATCTGCTTCCATATGTCGGAGTCTTTGCCGACGCTTTGCCAGATGAATTGCGCGCCGGCCGTGGAGTGGTCGACTTTGCCTTTTGCCGGAGCGCCGCCGCGTTGTTCTTCTTCGTGCCCCCTGCCGTCGCATTCCTGCCCGCCGTTGGACAGGCCGCTCGTTATATAAGCCTGAAACTCGTCGCTGTATTTTCCTAAATCGTGGAGAAGCGCGAGAAGCTTTCCCCATTTACGGAAACCGAGGCGTCCGGCGAAATCTTCAGAGAGTTTGGCCGTGCCGGTCAGGTGCTCCTCTATCGTCTGTATACGGGAATCTTCGCCGATATGCGCGCAGCGTTCCATGACTGCCCCCATCCATCCTTTATATTTTTTAAGACGGTTTGATTATATCAT
>DVKA01000094.1 GCA_018716365.1 Candidatus Caccocola faecipullorum | reverse complement strand
CCCTTTCTGTCGTTATTATACAATAGGGCCTTGCTGTGTCATAACAAACCATTATGCTTCATATAAGATTATATCGTTTTACTTATGTACTCCTGCGTTGTATGCTCTTCCCGTAACGTCAAAGACATTCACAAATTTGCAGCATGGGGGGATTCTTCATGAAAATCTTCAAAGAAGGCGGGCACAGGCTTTTTGAGAGCGACCCGCAGACTGCGGCGGTTGTCGGCGAAATGCTGATCGACCTGGAGAAAAACGGCATGGACGCGGTGCGCAGGTACAGCGAACGCTTCGATGGCTGGAACCCGAAGTCCTTCGAACTTTCGGAGGCGGAGATAGCCGAGGCCGCCGCGAAGGTGCCGGAGCAGATACGGAGCGACACGGAGTACAGCCAGGCCAACGTCCGTAAATTCGCGCAGGCGCAGATGGAGATGTTCCGCGACATAGAGGTCGAAGTCCGTCCCGGCGCGGTGCTCGGGCACAAGAACATCCCCGTGCGCTCCGTCTGCTCGTACATTCCGGGCGGGCGGTATCCGCTCTTCGGCTCGGCGCAGATGAGCATAATCCCGCCGAAGGTCGCGGGAGTGCGCAACGTCTACGCCTTCACGCCGCCGGTCAAGGGTGGTGGATATTACCCCGCGACGGTCAACGCGATGAAAACGGCGGGCGCGGACAGGATTTTCATACTCGGCGGCGTTCCCGCGCTGGCGATGGCGGCCTTCGGCATGGAGGGCGTCGAGCCGGTCGACATGATTTGCGGCGCGGGCAACAAATATATAACCGAGGCGAAGCGCCAGCTCTTCGGACGCTGCGGAATAGACCTTCTCGCCGGGCCGTCGGAGGTCGTCATAATCGCGGACGGCGGCTCAGACCCTGCGCTCGTAGCATGCGACCTGCTCGGTCAGGCGGAACACGACGTGAACAGCGGCCTTGCGCTGATATGCTTCGACGAGGGCTACGCGCAGAAATGTATGGACGAGCTTGCAAGACAGATAGTCTCGCTCGGCACGAAAGACGTCGCGGAACAGTCATGGTCGCGCTACGGCACCGTCTACATCGCGGAGGACATAGACGAAGCGATAAAGATAAGCGACGATTGGGCGCCCGAGCACCTTGAGCTGCTCGTACGCAAAGCGGATCAACAGAAGTACCTCGACGGCCTGCGCAACTACGGCTCGCTTTTTGTGGGCGAGGAGACGACTGTGGCGTATGGAGACAAAACCATCGGCACGAACCACATCCTCCCGACGAGCCGCGCCGCGCGCTACACCGGCGGCGTATGGGTCGGGAAGTTCATCAAGACGCTCACCTACCAGCGCTGCACGGCGGCGGCGAGCCGCGAAACCGGCGAAGTAGTTTACCGCCAGTGCGTGGCGGAACAGCTCCCGGGCCACGCCGCGACCGCGAAGATGCGCGTAGAAAAATATAAATAACCGCAACGAAATCCGCCGCAAGACATACCGCCGGCGCGTAAGGATAAGATCCTTCGCTCCGGCGGTTATTGTTTATGCACGACGCCGGCGCAATTCGCCGCCTTTCAGCAGATTTTGATGCCGCGGCGCGCAGTCAGGCGGCTCCGCTGTAAATTTATAAACTCGTATTGACAGCGAAAGAGTAAAATTATATATTGTCCCTAGTTGCCTTCCATAAAAATTTGCATATAAAGCAAATAAAGGAGAAAACAGATGCGTTTAGGCGAGACGATAAAGCACCACAGAAAAGAGAAGGAATGGACGCTGAAGGACCTTTCCGCGAAATGCGGGCTTTCCGTCGGACAGCTATCGAAGCTGGAAAACGATAAATCCAGCGCAAGCATAGGCGCGCTCAGGAAGATTGCGGAGGCGTTCGATATTCCCGTATCCGCGCTGACGCTGACGGAGACGCAGCAAAGGCTGCATCCCGTCCTCGACGGCGAGGGCTTCGTCATGAGGTGGAGGAACGACGGTGAAAACGCCGTCACCGTGCGTTATCTTACGCTCAGCCGTCAGGCGAAGATGCAGCCGATCATTATCACGATTCCGCCGCAGATGGACACGGGCGCGTCGCAGTCGCACCCGGGCGACGAATTTTTTTATGTTCTGGAGGGCACAGTCCGCTTTTTTTATCACAATGAGTCCTTTGATCTGAGAAAGGGCGATTTTCTTTATTACGACGGCCTTTACCCGCATCACTGGCAGAATCTTTCGAAGACGGAGGAAGCGAAAGTCATGACGTGCAACGACCCGCCGGTTATGTAGCGGCGCTGTTCGCCCGAGGCAGTTCTGACTTTTTGTTTTGATAAAATTTTAAGGAGGTTTTTTTATGTATTTGGTTTTCATTATGATTTATCTGTTCGCGCTTCTGGCGGTCGGCGCATACCTCGCCAGACGTGTGAAGGACGCCGACAGCTTCCTGGTCGCGGACAGGGCGCTCGCGTGGTACGTCAGCACCGGAACGATAGTGGCGACGTTCATGGGCGCGGGCTCGCTGATAGGCGCGGCGGGGCTCGCCTACAAGGTCGGCATTTCGGCGATGTGGATGGACATCGGCGGCATTCTCGCAATCGTCGCGCTGGCCTTCATCGCTGGACGCATACGCAAATTCCAGGGGCTGACGACGCCTGAAATTCTCGGCGTGCGTTTCAACGAGCAGACGCGCTTCATCGCGGCGCTTATCATCATCGCAGCGGAGACTGCGATAGTCGGCTACCAGATAAGGGCCGGAGCTTTCGTGCTTCATTTCGTCGCGGGCGTCGACATGGGGATGGGGATGCTGATAACGGCGGCGTTCATCATCGGCTATACGATGTTCGCCGGAATGCTCTCCGTCGCCTATACGGACCTGATTCAGGGAATTACGATTATCATCGCGCTTTTAATCGGCCTGCCGTTCGTCATCAAGGCCGCGGGCGGTATGCCAAACGTTATTGCGACGCTGCCGCCGGAAAATCTGAGCCTGTTCGGCAGCTCTTTCAAAGACGCGATGAAGGTGCTCTTCCCGACGCTCTGTCTTGTCTTCGTCATGCAGCCGATATGGCAGAGGATTTTCGCCTGTAAGGACGAAAGGACCTGCCGCATAGCCGTCGCCGCCAGCGTCCCCGCGCTGATATTCATGGTCGCAACCCTCGCTTTCACGGCGACGCTCGGCGCGGTCGTCCTGCCCGGGCTTGAGGACGGCGGAACCGTCATCATCGCGCTTGGCGCGCAGGCGCTGCCTCCAGTGGTGGGCGTGATTATGCTCTGCGCGGCGGTCGCCATAATCGTATCGACGGGCGACTCGATGCTTCTTTCCGCGGCTTCAAACATAATTAACGATATTTATGTGCGTTATATCAACCCGAAGGCGGACGACAGAAAGATCCTCTTCTACACCCGCCTCGTGGTTCTGGTTCTGGGTATTCTGGCCTTCGTGCAGATTCAGTATTTCCCTTCGATACTCGCCATGGTCATCTACGCCTATACGATGGAGGGCGGGTTGGCTCCAGCTCTTGTCGCGGCGTTCTACTGGAAGAAGGCTACGCCCGCTGCTGGATTTGTCTGCGTACTCTCAGCCGGCGTCACCACCGTCGTGTGGGAAATCCTCGGCAAGCCTTTCGGCATAGACACGTCTTTCATGACGATATTGGTTTCTACGGCTCTTCTGATACTGGTGAGCTTCGTCACCCCGGCTCCTACGCAGAAGCAGCTCAGCAGTCTTGAATAATACGGAGGTATCGTAATGTCAGAGAAAAAAACGGAAATCCTACGGTTTGAAACGCCCTGCGGCAAAGAGCTGTTTTTCCCGGTAGCGACAGTGACGGGCGACGCTCCCGGTCCGTCGGCCGTCATAACGGCGGGCATACACGGCTGCGAATATCCCGGCATAGCGGCGGCGATAAGATTTTTCAAAGAGCTCTCGCCGAAGGATGTAAAGGGAAGCGTGAAGATCATAACGATAACCAGCACGGCTGCCTTCGAGGCGCGCAGTATGTTCGTCACGCCGCACGACCAGACGAACCCGAACAGGGTCTTCCCCGGCAGGGCCGACGGAAGTTACAGCGAAGTGCTGGCGTACCGCGTGATGGAGCTGATAAAGGGAAGCGACTACCACCTCGACCTGCACGGTGGAGATATGGTCGAAGAGCTTGATCCGTTCTCCATTTATCACAGATGGGGCGACGAAAAGGTCACGGCTCTGTCCTACGACCTGGCCCATTATTACGGCCTGCCCAACATAGTAGTCACGGAGAAGGGCGGCCTCTGGCCCGACGACGGCACGACTTACGCCAACGTCGCGGAGAAGCTGGGCATTCCTTCCGCAATCGTTGAAGTTGGAGCGATGGGCGTGCTTGACGAAGATTCCATACAGCGCCATCTGTTCGGCCTGCGCAACGTGCTGCGCAGATTCGGCTCGCTTGCCGGCGAGGCCGAGGAAGTGCCGCAGTCTGAAATCTTCGAAAATATGTCGTGGCTCTACACCGGACACAAGGGAATGTTCTATATGCACGTCAAGGTCGGCGACTATGTCAAAAAAGGCGACACGATCGGCGTGCTGGAAGATTATTTCGGCAATTACATAGAGACCGTAGCCTCCCCAGTCGACGGGAAGGCTCTGTTCCTCACCGGCAACCCCGCGATGAAGGAACACGGCCTCGTCGCGGGAATAGGCGTGTCGAAGAACTGACGTCTCCTCGCGCGAATATTTCAGAGTTGTACAGACAAGCCGCCCGCGATATGCAGGGCGGCTTGTTCGTCTGCTGCACGCTACATCAGCAGCGGCGCGGCGGCTATTCCCACTATTGCGGAGCAGGCTATGTAGACTATTGGGTGTTTTTTATATTTTCTGATGAGGAAGAAGATCAGTACGAAGTAGGCCAGGCGGCCCCACGGGATTGAGGCGAGCGTCGGGGCCACGCCGCCCAGGCGGATTACGGCGAGGCGGAAGACGTCGAAGCCCGCGACTGCAATCAGCCCCGTGACGGCGGGGCGCAGGCCGTAGAACATATATTCTACCTGTTTGTTGCTGCTGAATTTTTCGAGAGATTTTGAGACGAATATGACGATTATGACGGCCGGGACGACTATGCCGAGCGTCGCCACAGTCCCGCCGATTATTCCGGCTTGATTGAAGCCGACGTAAGTAGCCATGTTGATCCCCATCGGCCCCGGCGTCGATTCGGATATGGCTATCATGTCTGTTATGAGGTGGTCGTCGAACCAGCCGGTGCGCTGGCCGAGTTCCTGAAGGAACGGAATCGTCGCCATTCCGCCGCCGACGGCGAAGACGCCGATTTTGAAGAATTCCATGAAAAGTTTCAGGAGTATCATTATTTCGCGGCCTCCCTCTTGACAGCGGCGTTTTTATAAATTATGCCGGCGAGCGCCGCGCCTACGACGATGGCGACGGGCGACACTGGCGTGAATTCCATGAGCAGGAATACAAGCGCGCATATCGCGATTCCGATTTTGTCTTTGACGCCCTTCTTCCACAGGCCGAGCACCGCGTCGAGTATCAGCGCGACGACGCATATCGATACGCCGGTCATCGCTTCGCGCACTATGACGTTGTCCTGAAAGTTAGTGAGGAATGCTGCGATTATGCTGATGATAATAATGCATGGCGAGACCGTGCCGAGCGCCGCGGCTATTCCCCCGCCTGCGCGCCGCACGTGGTAGCCGATGAAGACGGAGACGTTGACGGCGATGATGCCGGGCAGCCCTTGGCTTACGGCGTAGAAGTCCATCACCTGTTCATCGCTCACCCAATTTTTTCTTTCGACGCATTCACGTTTTAATATCGGCAGCATGGTGTAGCCTCCGCCGAACATCACCGTCCCCATTCTGAAGAATGAGAAGTATATGTCAAGTAATTCTTTCATTATAAAAACCTCCAGTTTCTTTCGGACACATAAGTCCATTATATTACTATACTACCCGCGGCGCAAAAGAGCCAGAGCGCGCCGTCATTTCGTGGCGCGCGCGTATTTGACGGCGGCAGGAATTGCATTTGTCCGCGGCTCCACCCTTACGCTTTATCTTTGTTTGACAAATGCGGCAGATGAAATAAAATTTACATAATCGATATTTATTTCGGCGTTCCAAGCCACGGCTGGAAAAATCCAGTTTCCGCGGACACGGAGGTGTTTTGTGCAGATGCTAAGGCCTTTCATATATCTGACCTCCTACTCGGTCATGTTCTTCCTGACCGAATTCGCGCTCCACACGCACCTCAACGCCTTCGGCGCGGGAACAATGACGGCGCTCTACGCCGCGGCGATGTTCATAAACGGATGCGGCTACCTGCTCTTCCCGCTGCTCGCGCGGACGCGGACGGCCGCGGCGGACAAAAACCGCTTCGTCCCGGCGGCTGCCGCGCTCTTCGTCATCTCCGCGGCGCTCGCCGAAATTTTCGCGCAGCCGGAGCCGAGGCTGCTGTTCTCGTTCGCCGCGATGGCTTTGGGCGGCTTCCTCGGCGGCGCGTCGCTCTGGGCCGCGGCTGTCGCGCTGCGCCCGACCGGCATGACGGGAAAGCTCTACGCCGCGGCGATAGCCGCCTCCGTCGCCGTACAGTACCCGATACAGAACTACTTCGCCGCGCCGCACTTCCGCCTCGCCGCGGTCGCCGCAGCCGCGGCCCTCTTCGTCAGGGCCATGCCGCCGTCGCCCGGCGAGCCGGCGCGCCGCCTCCCGCCGGAAGAACGCGGAACGCCCGCCGCCGATTTTATCTTCGCCGCAGCGATGGTCGTGCTCCTCAGCTACTTCTACAGCCTCGGGGACGGCGTGCTGATGAAGCTCAACGCCGAAGGCAAGCTGACCGTCTTCAAATGGCCGCGCCTCTTCTACATCCTCTCCCTGATGATCGCGGGATGGGCCGCCGACCTGCGCAGCGGGCGCGTCATCGCATTCGCCGCCCTCGCCGCCGCGGCCGTGACCGGATTCTACCCCTTCTTCCTCTCCGGGGATGCGGAAAGCTACCAGCTCTTCCACCTCTGCTTCTGGTGCTTCGCCGGATTCTACGTCGTCTACTTCAGCGTCCCCTTCATGCGCACGGCTGAAGAAAGCGGCTTCCCCGAGCTCTGGGCCAGCCTCGGCAGGATAATAAAACAGTTCGTCAACTGCGCCGGCGTAGTATTCGCCTCGGCGTTGACCGAAGTTTCCGGCGCGCGATGGATATTCTGGTGCAACGCTGCGCTCGTCGCCGCGATGGCGGCGTGGCTCGCCTTCGGGCGGCGCATCGACGCAGGCGAAACGTATGCGCCGGAGACCGCACGCGAAGCCCCGCCCTCCCCGCAGGCTACGGAAGACGAACGCGTGGCGGCCTTCGCCGAAAAATACGGCCTCTCCGCGCGCGAGACGGAAATACTGAAAATGCTCGTCGACAAAAACGCGGAACAGACGACGCAGGAACTCGCCGACGCCCTCGGCGTGAGCCGCCGCACCTGCGAACGCCGCCTCTCCGCGCTCTACGCGAAAACCGGAGCAAAAAACAGAGCCGACATGATGATAGCCTACGTGCGCGAAACGCGCTGACCACGCGCGCACTCCCAGCCGGACGAAGACAAAAGCAGAAAAACAAAAAATATAAGCTGAAGAACAAAAGAGAGGCGCGCGCCTCTCTTTTCCTTTTCATCCGAAAAACCGCCGCGCGCGAAATTCCCCACGTCCCCGAAACGCGCCCGCCGCTCCGCGCGGACGGCCGAGCGCAAAGAACATTATCAGTATATATATTCGGCAATAAGGCGATTGATTGTAACGGCGGCAGAACTCCGCCGCATCTTTCCGCACACTGGCGGAGTCCCGCCACATTTTTCCCGAAAAGTGGCGGACTTCCGGCCTGTTCACGGCCGCCGCTTTATGCTCTAATAAAAACGCCCGGGACACAAATCAAATAAGAAAGAAAAAGGAGCACGCGTCATTAAAGCCGCGGGCGTTTACGCCGCGTTTGTTTTTCTTATCAGAAAGGAGCGTTTAGAAATGAAAGAAACGAAAAAATCTGCGTCGGGCGCATTCAGCAGCAGCGCCGCGGCGCGCGGGAAATTCGGGAAAATCTGCCTTGTCCTGCTTCTGCTCGCGACGGCCGTGTTCTGCGGCTTCGCGCCGCAGGCGCAGGCGCTAACGCCGAACGCGGAAGGCGTTTACGAGCTGCGCACGGCGCCGGAGCTCAAAGATTTCCGCGACGGAATTAATAATAAAACAATAAATAGTACCGCAAACGCGAAGCTGATGAGCGACATAGACCTTGGCGGCGAGCCGTGGACGCCGATAGGCACGGGGCCTTCCAATCCCTACAAAGGCACATTCGACGGCGGCGGCTTCACCGTCAGCGGAGTAAACGTTAATAATGGAGTGGAAAATCCTGGGTTTGGCGTGTGTGCCGGCTTCTTCGGCTTCATTTACGGCAACGTGAAGAATCTCAACGTATCGGGAGAAATCTCGGCGGAGAGCTCCGGCGCCATCCCCATATATATTGGCGGCATCGTGGGAAGCGCGCAATCCGGGGCGAATATCACCAACTGTTCCTTCTCCGGCAGCGTGAACGCAAATTCGACCGAAAGGGACGTCTGCGCGGGCGGCGTCGTCGGGCATACGATGGGGGTCGCGCGTGGCGCCAAAATCGTCGGATGCACATACACAGGCGGCAGCGTAACGGCAGTCTGCGGCGGGCAGGGCGCCAACAACCGGGTTGGCGGCATCGTCGGTCAGGCCGACAGCGGCAGCACCGTAGATAACTGCACGGCGTCCTCGGAAAAAATATCCGCGTCGGGAGAATCTGCCCTTAACATGGCCGGAGGCATAGCCGGAAGATTATATTATGCCAAGATGACAAACTGCACCGCCGCATCCGCCGCCATATCGGCCGAGGGGAAGAACTCCAACGACGCAGGCGGGATAACGGGGAGCGCTCATCACGGTCAGATGTCAGGCTGCGCATATACAGGCGGAGCCGGAAGCATAACCGCAACAGGAGGAGAATATAATAACACAGGCAGAATCTCAGGAAATCTCGAAATCGGGTCGTCCGTCTCCAACTGCGCGTGGAGCGCGTGGAACGGAGATTCCAGCGAAAACGCCACAGGTATGGGGCTTTATTGCGTAGACGAAGAAACGACGAAAGCGCTCCCCGCCGAAGAGTTCGAGAGCGGCGAGATAATACTCTCCGTAATCCCGTCCTGCTCCGTCGTGAATCTCACGCCAGGCGGAAGCTCGACGCTGAACTTCACCGCCCAGCCGGGCGGAAAGCCGCTGACTCAGGAACAGGCGGCGAAATATATCGCCGTACAGGAAACGGAATATAGTACCTTCTCCATAGACACATCGGCATGGCCCTACGTCGTAACGGGCACGGACGCCATAGGCACGGAAGATCTTGTCTTCAGCTTGTACTCGACGAACTTAGTTACCGGAAAGCCTGCGGACGCTCCGACCGGAAACGTGACGATAACTGTCGCCAACGCGGAAACCCCGGCCGTACCGGTTGCGGAAATCAAGATAACGCCCGCCGAACTCTCCATGCTAGTCGGCGGCACGCAGCAGCTTGCCGCGGCCGTGATCCCCGCGAACGCGACTAACAATAATGTAGTAACGTGGGGCGGAGGCGACGCGGCCGTAGCTACGGTCGATGAAAACGGCCTCGTTACCGCTCACGGAATAGGTACAACGACAATAACCGCAACGGCTGGTGGCGTCTCCGCAAGCTGCTCGGTAACGGCAGACGTCATACATGTCGAATCCGTGTCGCTCGACCAGACGGAGCTACAGCTCACAGTAGGCGAAAAAGCGACGCTTTCAGCAGCCATAACGCCGGAAAACGCCGCTGACAAGAACGTAACGTGGAGCAGCGACGACGCAGCCGTCGCTACGGTCGATGAAAACGGCCTTGTTACCGCTCACGGAATAGGCACAACGACAATAACCGCAACGACGGCAGACGGCGGAAAGACTGCGACGTGCGCCGTAACCGTCAGCGCCTCGCCGCAGCCCGCGCCTCCAAGCGGCGGCGGAAGCGGCGGAGGCGGCGGCTGCTCGGCCGGCTTCGGCGCGCTCGCGCTGCTCGCAGTAGTACCTCTCTTCGCGCGCAGGAAAAAGTAAAAAAATAATAATCACTGCGCCGCCGCACGAATTATAAAAAAGTCCGCTTGTGCGGACGGCGCGGATACGCCCGCCGCCTTAGCGCGCGCGGGAAGCGGCGCGGCATGATAAGGAACGGAAAGCCGCGCGGCAGAAACAGACGAAGGCGCAAAAGCGCGAAGGGGGGAGCAACAGAACGTCAAACAAACGGCGCGGCGAGAGATGCGTCCCGTACCATGAGCCGCGCCGTTTTCCTCTTTTGCATTGCGCCCTCCTCCGCGCCTCCGTCCCGGATGATTTTATTTTCATGCGGAAGGGAGCCGTTTTATTTAACAGAGCATACTTGATAAAATTTCTCCACTATGTTACTCTTATCACGAAGGGGAAACGCGCATGATTATGACGAGAGAAAGCGATTACGCCGTGAGGATACTGAGGGCGCTCGCTGGCGGCGAGAAGATGACCGTCGGGCGGATCTGCGAGGCTGAGTTCGTGCCGGTGCAGTTCGCCTATAAGATTCTGAAGAAGCTGGCGAAATGCGGCTACGTTGAAATTTTCCGCGGCGCGGAGGGCGGCTGCCGGCTTTCGGCGGACCTCGGCGCGCTGACGCTTTACGATCTGCTGCGCTGCATCGACGAGGATCTTTTCGTGAACGCCTGTATGTCGCCGGGTTACGAATGCGCGTGGCGCGGCGCGCACTGCGGCGAGTGCCGC
>DVKA01000093.1 GCA_018716365.1 Candidatus Caccocola faecipullorum | reverse complement strand
CGCATCTGGGCGCTGCGCCGCAAGATCGCGAACATGGACGAGGCCGAGGTGCTGAATCTCATCCTCGATAAATTAAGAAATACCCCCACGAACCGCGATTTTCTTGCTACAATAAAGGTCGGTTAAAATTTTCTGCGTTCTGACACGCGGCACAGCTCATAAGAGGTGGACTGATGAAGGATAAGTCCAATATGTATAAAGCCGGATTGAGGAAAAAGATATATCTCATCGTCTTCCTGATGCTCGCCGTCGGAGGCGCGGTCGTCTGCGCGGCCGTCGCGGCCGAGCGTTCCGGTATGTACTGGATAGGGCTTGGCGGTGAGGTCTCGGCGGAGAACCCCGAGGACAACAAGGGCTTCTTCACGGTCGACGTCTCCGACTTCCTCAACACCGCCGGAACGGGCGGAGGCGAAGCCGCGGACGAGGGCTCCGAGCTCGTCCCTCTCGCGATAGGGCCGCTGCCGAGCATACCGACGCTCACCGACGAGGAGTTGAAGCTCTACGGCATCCTCTCGAAGAACGACGGAAGGATATCGGAAGAAGACAAGACCGCGCTCGACAAGGACATACACTGGACTGAAGTCGTCCTCGAACCGGGCGAAACGCTGAAATCCATATCGGAAGAATTCAATATATCCGAAGAAGACCTGCGTCAGGCTAACGGGCTGCGGAAGGGCGAGAAACCCAACCCGTCCGAGGTGCTCTACGTGCCGGACAGCCACGACGACGTAGTCGCGACGCTGCTGTTCGTGCGCAATCTCCAAAAGGAAGAGCTCGCCTTCGCGAAGAAGGGCAAACTGCTCGAGGTTCACGAGTACGTCGTTAAAGAAGGCGACACGCTCTGGGGAATCTCCGGCAAGTTCGACCTCGACGTCGACACGCTCGTCGGCTGCAACCAGCAGGTGCTGGGCGGCAGCATACACAGGCTCAAGCTCGGCATGAAGCTCCGCGTGCCTAACCAGGACGGCGTATTCGTCAAAGTCGCGAAGAACGACACGCTCGGCAAGCTCGCCGACAAGTACGGCTCGGCCTCCGACGCAGTGAAGCTCGCAAACGCTATGAAGAGCGACAAGCTCATCCTCGGCGAGGAGATATTCCTGCCCGGCGGCAAGCTCATCGCCGACACCGAGGTCCGCATAGCGTCGAAGGGACGCGGAGGCGTCCGCCGCGCCTCGGTCAAGATAACGGGCGGCTCGCGCAGCTTCCGCTGGCCGACGATGGGGCGCATATCGAGCAACTTCGGATGGAGAAAGAGCCCGTTCGGAAAACGGCGCGTGTTCCACTCCGGCCTCGACATCGCGGCTCCGCGCGGAACGGCGATAAAGGCGCCGGCCAACGGCACGGTAGTGCATTCCGGCTGGATGGGCGGCTACGGGCGCACGATAGTCCTCTCGCACTCCAAGGGGCTCACGACGCTCTACGGACACTGCAGCAAGCTTCTTGTAAGAAAGGGCGCGAAAATTTCACGCGGCCAGACTATAGCCCTCGTCGGAAGCACGGGAAGGTCGACGGGGAACCATCTGCACTTTGAGGTGCGCGTCGGCGGGAAACCGAGAAACCCGCTGCAGTACCTTAGATAAATAAGATATGCCAGAAGGGGCGTTTGCAATCAATGACTAAGTATATTTTCGTCACCGGAGGAGTTGTGTCATCTCTCGGCAAGGGAATTACAGCCGCGTCGCTCGGCGTTCTTTTGAAACGCCGCGGGTATAAGGTAAGCATCATCAAGATGGATCCTTATATCAACGTAGACGCAGGAGCAATGAGCCCTTTTCAGCATGGAGAAGTATTCGTAACGTGGGACGGGGCTGAGACCGACCTTGACCTCGGCCACTACGAACGTTTCATAGACGAAACGATCAAGGGAGAAAACAGCTGCACGACCGGAAAGGTCTATTCCGCCGTCATACAGCGCGAGCGTGCCGGCGGATACAACGGCGCGACCGTCCAGGTCATACCGCACATAACGAACGAGATTCAGGACAGGATAGAGCACGTCGGCAAGGACAAGGACATCGTCATCGCCGAGATAGGCGGAACGGTCGGAGACATCGAAGGACTGCCGTACCTCGAAGCGATACGCCAGTTCGCAAGCCGCGTCGGGCGCTCCAACATCCTTTACTGCCACGTCACGCTCGTCCCCTACATCGCTGCTTCGGGAGAACTCAAGACGAAGCCTACGCAGCACAGCGTCAACGAGCTGCGCAGGATAGGCATCCAGCCGGACGTCATAGTCTGCCGTTCGCAGTACACCGTCGGGCCCGAGCTCCGCGAGAAGATAGGGCTTTTCTGCAGCGTCCCGGCGGATTCCGTATTCGAAGCCGTCGACTCTGACACAATATACAGGATACCGATTGTTCTGCACTCGCAGAAATTCGACCATCTCGTGCTCAGAAAGCTAGGCCTTCCGACGAAGGGCTCGCCCGACATGAAGGACTGGAAGGAATTCCTGCATAAGTACGACACGCGCAAGGAAGCTCTCACTGTCGCGCTTGTCGGGAAGTACACCGAGATAAAGGACGCCTACCTCAGCGTCAACGAGGCCGTGCTGCACGCCGGCATAGCGAACGGCGTCAAGGTCAATATCTTCCCCGTCGAAGCGGAGGATCTGGAGACCGGCAGCGTAGAGGAGATTCTCGGCAAGGCGGACGCGATACTCGTCCCCGGCGGTTTCGGGCAGCGCGGCGTCGAGGGCAAAATAGCCGCGGCGAAATACGCGCGCGAGAAGGGCGTGCCGTATCTCGGCCTCTGCCTCGGTATGCAGGTCGCGGTCATTGAGTTTGCGCGCAGCGTCCTCGGATTCGCCGACGCGAACAGCCTTGAGATGGACGAGCATACGACGCATCCCGTCATCCATCTCATGGAAGAGCAGAAAAACGTCGCCGGCATCGGCGGAACGTCGCGCCTCGGCACATATCCGTGCGAGATAAAGCCCGGCACGAAAGCCGAGAAGATCTACGGCTCGACCCATATCGAGGAACGCCACCGCCACCGCTTCGAGTTCAACAACGAATATATCAAAGAATTCGAAGCCGCCGGAATGCGCGTCGCCGGAGTCTGCCCGATGGGCGGACAGGTCGAGATAATGGAAAACGACAACCACCCGTGGATGGTGGGAGTCCAGTTCCACCCTGAATTTTTATCGCGCCCGGTGCGCCCGCATCCGCTTTTCAAGGACTTCATAGCGGCTGCGTTAGATATTAAAAAGAAGAAGGAGGCAAAAAAAGCATGAAAAAAAGCATCCAGAAATTTGCGGCGCTCGTAGCGGCGTTTACAATGACCTTCCCGGCCTGTTCGTTTGCGGACGACGGCGCGGCTCCCGAGCCCGCCAACGCCCCCGCAGCGGAGGCTTCCGCGCAGACCGGAGGGACAGAGGCTCCGGCTCCCGGTCCGGTTACGCTCTCTACTATAACGTCGAACACGATTGTAACGCCGACCGATTCGAAACCGGCCTTTGAAATGCTGGAGAGAATAGAGTCGATCGTCTACGGTTCAAAGCGTGAAGGCGGCCTTCTAAACAGGCTCAACGACGTCGAGAGGACCATCTTCGGGCGCGAGCTTCCCGGAAGCCTCACGGAACGCCAGACGGCGCTGATCGACTTCCTCGAAAGAGGGACCGACACACAGCCGTCCGTGCTTTTCAAGCTCTCCGTAGCAGAGTGGGGCGTAGAGCAGGAGATACACCCGACATGGCCGCTCATACGCCGCATAGACGTGATGGAAGGAATTCTTGAAGGGACGGTACAGGGAGGCCCGCTCGTCTCCCGTCTTGAGCGCCTGCTGATGAAGCTTCTCCCAGAAGGAATATACGCGACGCAGTTCGAGCTGCCTAAGGAGACCATAGTCAAGGGCGTGCTGCTCAACACTCTGACGGTCAGAAACGTCAAGGTCGACGACGTCATCATCCTCGCGCTCAGCGAGCAGATAATGGTCGGCGATATGCTTGTAGCTCCGAAGGGAAGCCGCGTCCTCGCCCACATAACGAAGGTGAAGCCGCCGCGGAGCTTCGGACGCCCGTCGGAAATAGAGATGCAGATAGACAGCGTCGAGGTCCTCGGCCCGTCGATGGTCTCGGTGAACATCGGCGACGCGGCTAAAAAGGCAATGGAGGCTGACAGCGCCATGATAGGCGCGGCCGGCGCCAGCCTTGCGGGCGCCGTGCTTCTCGGCCCGGTCGGCCTTGCGGGCGGGTTCCTCATCAGAGGCAGCGACCGCCAGCTGAAGGAAGGCACTCTCTTCTACGCCCAGACCTCTGACGCCGCGCAGGTGTCGGCCTATCAGGTGCCGACCCAGATAACGCCGCTCACGAAGCCCGGCGGCCCGGCTCCGCAGGGCACGCATTCGATGCCGTCATATTAAGGCTGATTGTCTGTGCGTATAAAAAAATTAACAAAGCGTGAAACTATCGTCCTGGCGGTGATCCTCGCGGTCGCCGTCGGGGCTTTTTACTTGTGGCGCGACCTTCACCTCGGCGCGATGAAGAACGTCCCTCTTCCCGACATAATAGTCGAGGACATAGAGATCGAGCGCGAAGTGAACGGAAAGACCTGGATTATAATTTCGCCGCGCGCGGAGCACAAAGAGGGCGTCATCTACGGCAGTTCCGTCGATATTACGATAAAGGACCCCAACGGGCGCGATACGCACATATACGCCGACAAAAGCACCTTCACGCGCGAGAACAACGATATAACCCTGACCAACGGAGACGGGACGATGACGGAGAAGGGCAAAACATACGAAATGCAGTCCGGCTTCGTCGAATATGACGCGAAGGGCGAAATATGGAACTTTTCGCAGGGAGTCGTCCTGAACTCTGAAAATATGACGATAAGCGGCGACGCGGGCCGCTATGAAACGCTCAGCGGAGACTGCTACATAACGAACGGGGGCACCGTAACTTGGACGAACTAAAAAAAGGAGCAAGACGAGGTAAAACGCGCCTCCGAGCCGTCCTATTCCTCGCCTTTGCCCTTCTTCTCTCATTTCACGCTCCGGCGATGCCGGCTGAGCCGGAGAATTCCGTCTTTATTCCTCTCGACGAAGAGACTGCCGTTGTATCGGGCGACAAGGCGGACGCCGTCTCCGAAGACAAAGCGCCGGCGCAGCCGCCGAACGAAGTATTTCTCGACGCCGACGAAATAAACTACGACGAATATACCGGCATAGCGACCGCTGAAGGCAACGTCAGAGTGCGCAACAAAGAAATCCGTATGTTCGCCCCCTACGTCGAATACAACACGAAGACGCACGTCGTCGACGCGTATTCAGACTACCGCGAGAACGTCGTCGTCTACTCCGGCATTGAGAAATACATAGGAAAGCACCTGAAATACAACGTCGAGACCAGACGCGGAGTATTCACGCAGGTTCGCGGCGAATCTGGCCCGATGCATATGAGCGGCGGTAGGATCAGGCTGATGCCCGAGGACGACGCCGTGAAGCTCGGGATCATCCATGCGCCGCGAAGAAAGAGGAAAGACCCGAAGTCTCAGAACGTCGCGGAATGGAAGAATATCACCTCGACCACGTGCGACTTTACGAAGCCGCATTACAGATTCGTGTCGAAACGCGCGGTAATATTCCCCGGGAAGAAAACCGTGCTCAAACGTCCGCGCTTCTACATCGGCGACACGCTCGTCCTCGGATACCCATTCGACTATATAATCAGCCCGCGCAAGAGAGAGGGGCTCCAGCCGATAATCAATTATGATTCCGACCTCGGCGGCGGCTTTGGAATACGCGGCCCGATAGACATGGGGCAGTACGGCGAGCTGGATCTTGAAGCGATCTACTGGACGCAGGGAGAATTCGAGACGAAGATCAACTACACGTACCAGATTACCGACCAGTTCAGCGTCTTCGCCAGCGTCAACCGCGAATATAATGAAGACACCGACGACACGCTCTGGCGTCCGTCGTGGGGAATGAGATACGAAAACGCAGGCTGGAGCGCGCGGCTTTACTGGGCGCAGCGCGAACTGGTCTCGACCGAAATAGCGACCGACGTCACGGAAGACCGCGACGTATGGCGCGACCCGGAGTTCATGCTCTCATCCCCGTGGTTTAACGTGCCCATGACGGGCGGCGAAGTAATGGCCTACGCCACGTGGGGCCGCTACGGCGACAACCTCACAGAGCAGGAGTGGACGGAACGAATAGCCTACGGCGTGCACTACCGCGGTAAGCCTCAGTGGTCTATCGGAATTTTCCAGCCGTTCTACGGAGCGCGGTATAGGTACTTTGACTACTACGACGAGGATAAGAACCAGAAAGCGACCGACGCATGGGGCGGTTTCAGATACAAGATAGGCGCGGTCAGTTTCTCTAGTTCGTACTACCGCAGATGGATCGAAGGCGCAAGTCCGATGGCGTGGGACCGCTACACGAACAGCGAATCCTTCTACCAGTCCGTCTCACTTCCGCTTCCCTTCGGCAAGCCGTGGGAGAAATGGACGCTGTACGTCGGAGGCAACTACGACTTCGAGATCGACGACATTTCGTCCATCTTCTATTCCCTCTCGTACGATGTACACTGTATGACGTGGGAACTCTGGTACTGGGACAAGCGTTCGGAGGACGACTACAAGATAGGGCTGACCTTCTTCATAAACGCCTACCCGGATCAGAAGCTTGAGATAGGCTCGAAAGACGATTAGCTCTAAGGAGGATTCTGAAACGATGGATAAGATTGTTGTGCTGTACGGCGGCGTGAGCCCGGAGCGCGAGGTTTCGCTAAATTCCGGCGCTGCCGTCGCCGAAGCGCTGAACGACTGCGGCTGGGAAGCGCAGCTCTACGATATAAAATCTATCAAAGAGTTCGTAAAGTCATGGGAAAGCTTCAACGCCGGCGGAGTTTTCATCGCGCTGCACGGCGGATGGGGAGAGAACGGCAGAATACAGACTGTGCTCGAATCTCTTGAGATTCCATACACCGGCTCAGGGCCGGAGGCTTCAATGACCGGCATGGACAAGCGGCTCGCCAAAGCGCTCTTCGCCGAAGCCGGAGTCCGCGTGCCTGACGGCTTCACGGCGACGCGCGAGTGCGCGAACGAAGCGCTTGCCGCGGAATATCTGAAAAAGTACGGCAAGCTGACGGTCAAGCCGAACGGAGGCGGAAGCACCGTCGGCCTCTCATTCATCACCGACATCGCAGATTACGGCAGGGCTCTTGACGCGGTATGGCGGCTTGAAGATTTGGCGCTGGTCGAGCAGTACATACCGGGCGAGGAGGCGACCGTCGCCGTATGGGAACGCGAGGACGGAACGGTGGAAGCGCTGCCTGCCGTCCACATCAAGCCGAAGAGCGGATTTTACGACTACAAGAATAAATACACACACGGCTGCACGGAGTACATCTGCCCGGCGGATTTTACGGACGAGGTGAACGCGCGCATCGCGGCGGACGCCGTCGCCGCGCACAACGCGCTCGGCTGCTGCGGGTACAGCCGCGTAGATTTCAGAATAACGCCGGAGGGCGAAGCTTACGCGCTTGAAGTCAACACCGCGCCCGGCATGACCTCTACGAGCCTCGTACCAAAAGCTGCGAAGGCGCGCGGAGTAGCGTTCGGAGATTTTCTCTCCGCGGTGATCAGGCGCTCGTTCTCCATAAAGCGCGGCTAAGCGCGAAGAATTTGAAAACAGTAAAAAGCGGGGCGCTTATGCGTCCCGCTTTTTGTATCTTCTCTGTCTTTACTTGAGCTGGATTTTTGTAACCCTGAGATGGCGGACGCCGCGCGGCGTTCTCACCATCACCTCTTCGTCGGCGCGCTTGCCCATTACGGCCTTGCCGACGGGGCTCGCTGCTGAAATGCGGTTCTCTTTGATGTCGGCCTCTTCGGTGCCGACGAGCGTGTAGACGAAGGTCTTCTTGAGGTCGAGGTCTTCGAGCGTTACCGTCGTGCCAAGGCTGACGATGCTCGTGTCGATGTCGTGCGCCTCGACGATCTGCGCCTTGCTGAGCTGATATTCGAGCTGGAGAATGCGGTTTTCGAGTTTCTCCTGCTCTTCCTTCGCCGCGTGATATTCGGCGTTTTCGCTGAGGTCTCCGAAGGCTCTCGCCTCTTCGAGCTTCGCCGCCACTTCCGAGCGTCCGTCGCTGCGCAGGGAGACAAGCTCGGCTTTGAGCTTTTCATAGCCTTCGCGCGTCATCACGACTTTATCCGATGCAGATTTTGCCATTTGAATTATCCCACCTAAGAACCATAAAACTTAATTCTTGAGAATTCTATCAGAAAGGAGACAAAATATCAAATATCAATTGATACTTGACAATCATAATTGTGCGTAGTATAAACTCTGACATTGAACTTGATAATCTCACAGCGATGACGGGGATAGTAAAGTTCGGTCTCTTCACAGAGAGAGGGCTGAAACGCTGAAAAGCCTTCGTTGAGCCGTATTTGAAGACCACCTCCGAGCTGGCGCCGAAGCCGCGCGTACGCGACGCGCGGATAAGACGTCCGGGAGCGCCCGAAACAGCGCGGACGAGGGCCGTTACATGACGGCCGAATAAGAGTGGAACCGCGGTAAGGATTCAACGCCGCCTCTGTAACAAAGCAGAGGCGGCTTTTTTTGTAATGACAGGCGAAAGCCGCTGGAATGGAGGAGTTTTTATGGGAGTTATCGACAGGTACGCGGAGCTTCTTCCGGTAACCGACAAGACGCCGCGCATTACGCTCGGCGAAGGTTCTACGCCGCTCGTGCACCTCGACGGCATCAGCCGTATGCTTGAGATAGAGCTTTGGGCGAAGCTTGAGGGCTGCAACCCCTCCGGTTCGTTCAAGGACAGGGGAATGGTCATGGCGGTAGCGAAGGCGCTCGAAGACGGCGCGAAGGCGCTCGTCTGCGCATCGACCGGCAACACCTCGGCCTCCGCCGCCGCTTACGCCGCCGCCGCGCAGGTTCCCTGCTTCGTCCTGCTTCCGGCGGGGAAGGTCGCGCTCGGCAAGCTTGCGCAGGCTCTTATGTACGGCGCGAAGGTTATCGCCGTGCGCGGGAATTTCGACCGCGCTCTTGAAATGGCGCGCGAGGCGGCTGAGCGCGAAGGCTTCGCCATCGTGAACTCCGTCAATCCGTACAGGCTTTGGGGGCAGCGCAGCGGCGCGTGGGAAATCTGCGAGGCTCTAGGACGCGCGCCGGACTGGCACGCGATCCCCGTGGGCAACGCCGGCAACATCAGCGCCTATTGGGCGGGGTATAAGCAGTACAAGGAGCTCGGAAAGATAGACAAGCTCCCGCGCATGATGGGCTTCCAGGCTGCCGGAGCCGCTCCGCTCGTGACGGGGCAGCCCTGCCCGAACCCCGAGACGGTCGCAACCGCGATACGCATCGGCAACCCTGTCAGCGCGCATCTTGCGAAAGAGGCCGTCGCGCAGTCGGACGGCGAGTTCAACTCCGTCACCGACGAAGAGATACTTGCGGCGCAGTACATACTTTCGTCTAAGGGCGGCGTATTCGCAGAGCCGGCCTCGTGCGCGCCGCTCGCCGGACTTATTAAGCTGAAGAAGGAAGGCCGCCTGCCGCGCGGAATCACCGCGGTGATGATACTGACGGGCAACGGCCTCAAAGACCCCGACACGGCCATGTCACAGGTCGGCCGCCCCGTGGAGATAGGGGACAGCTTTGACGAGCTCATGGAGGTGATGAAGGGGTGAACGCGCTGATAACGCTCCGTGTTCCGGCGACGAGCGCCAACCTGGGCTCCGGCTTCGACACGATAGGAATGGCGGTCTCGCTCTACAACATCTTCAAGGTCACGGAGCTTCTGCCCGAGGGCGAATACAAGGTCGAGGCGCTAGGCGAAGGGGCGCGCGAGCTTTCGTCGCCGAAGGCGAACCTCGTAGTCAAGGCCTACGAAGAAACCTGCGAGAGGTGGAACGTCACAGGTCCGGGCTTCGCGCTCTGGTGCCACAATATAATCCCTCTCTGCCGCGGCCTCGGCAGCTCCGCCGGAGCGGTCGTCGCTGGCGTGCTCATAGCGAAGTACCTCACTGGCTACGATGCGGACGACGACGAGCTGCTTCGCGCAATGACGATGATAGAAGGCCATCCTGACAACGTCGCGCCCTGCTTCCTCGGCGGCATGGTCGTCAGCTGCTGGGACGGAAAGGAGCTGCGCTACGTCAACCTCCCACCGCTTCCGCCGGAGGTGCTCTGCGTCGTCGCCGTTCCCGACGAGCGCGTGAAAACTTCCGACGCGCGCAACGCTCTGCCGAAGGAAGTGCCCTTCGGCGACGCCGTCTTCAACGTCGGGCGCGCCGCGCTGCTGACGGC
>DVKA01000092.1 GCA_018716365.1 Candidatus Caccocola faecipullorum | reverse complement strand
GACCGCGATAAAGGGCAGCGAACAGCGCCGCGCCGTCTCTTCGAAATGTTCGTAGCGCGCGCGGCGGCCGGCCATCTCGAACGACTCGCCCTTTTCGCGCGTCTCGTGCACGTCGACCACCTTTACGGCGCACTCTATCCCCCACCCGCGGCAGAGCTCGCGCGCGAATTCCGCATCGCGGTGCGATTCGCCCTCGCGCGTGCAGTGGTCGAGGTGCGCCGCTACGACGCGCCCGTTGAAAAATTCCTTAAGCATCCAGAGCGTCGCGACAGAATCGCCGCCGCCGGACAGGGCGCAGACGACGCCCTCCGCGCCGGTCCAGCCCTGACGCTCCGCCGCGGCGAGGAACTTCTTCCTCGCTTCAATCAGAGATGCCTTCGAGCTCTTTCCGTCCAAACGGGCACCACCGTATCATAGTGCATTCGCCGCAGCGCGGCTTGCGAGCGTTGCATATTCCGCGCCCATGCTCCAGGAAATTCAGATGTCCGCCGCGGAAGCGTTCCTTCGGCAGCTCTGCTTCGAGAATTTCCTGAATTTTATCGGGCGGCAGCTTCTCCGCGGCCCAGCCGAAGCGTTTGCTGAGGCGCGTGATGTGTGTGTCGACCGGGAAGCCCGGAAGGTCGAGGTCGAAGCACTCGACGATGGCCGAGGTCTTAGGGCCGACGCCGGGCAGCGAGGTCAGGTAGGCGCGCACGTCGGGTTGCGTCAAGCCGCGAAGCTCCTTTATGGAGTAGACGCCGAACTTGTCCTTCACGGCCGCGAGTATCTGCTGTATGCGCGGCGGCTTCGTTCCGCTCATGCCCGCGATGCGCAGGACGTCCTTCAATTCCTCAATGTCGGCGTGCGCAACCTCTTCCCACGACGAATAGCGCCCCTTCATGTTGGCGAACGCCTTGTCGCGCAGCTTGTCGTTCGTGTTCTGCGAGAGTATCGTCAGTATAAGGTCGTCGAGCGGTTCTTCATAACGGAAGTCGCTGGCGGGACGCGCCTCGTTGCCGTAAAGTCTTTCGAGCTCGTCTAGAATTTCCTTAACGTCGTGCAGCGCCATCACTCAGCCTCTTTCTCGCCCTGTTCCTGTTCTGCGGCGGCTTTTTTTGACGTTCTCTTTTTCTTCGGGGGATCTATCCTGTCGCTGATAACCTTTTTGTAGCGATACGAGCGTTCGAGCCAATCTTCAAGCGCGGCCTGCACGCGTCCGTGTACGCTCTCCTTCGGATAATCGCCGTTTTTGTCTGGAGTTCCGGCCGGGACTCCGGTCAGTATCTCTATCCCTTCGTCTATCGTCGATATGCTCCAGATATGGAATTTGCCTTTTTTAACGGCTTCCGTAACTTCGTGGCTCAGCATCAGGTGCTGCTCGTTCTGCACGGGAATCATTACGCCCTGACGGCCGGTCAGACCGTTGTGTTTGCAGTAGCCGAAGAATCCCTCTATTTTTTCGTTGACGCCGCCTATCGGCTGTATGTTGCCACGCTGGTCAACGGAGCCGGTGACGGCTATCCCCTGATTCAGCGGTATCTCCGATATGGCGGAGAGCAGGCAGTAGAGCTCCGTGGAAGAGGCGCTGTCGCCCTCGATGCCGCCGTAAGTCTGCTCAAAGGCTATGCGCGCGCTTATCGAGAGCGGGTATTTCTTCGCGTACATACGCCCGAGATAGCTCGACAGCGTCATGAGCCCCTTGTTGTGTATCGGCCCCGTCATGCGCACCTCGCGCTCTATGTTGACTACGCCTTCGGTACCCATAAATACGTTCGCCGTTATACGCACCGGCGAGCCGAAGGAATGGTCTATAAGCTGCGAGACGGTCAGCCCGTTTATCTGTCCGACCTCGAAGCCGTCCGTGTCGATGCGGATGACGCCGTTCCTGTATTCGTCCAGCACTTTTTCTTCCCACATATCGTAACGGAATATTTTTTCCGAAAGCGCCTGTCTCACATGGTCTATGCCGACCTGGCGCTTTCCGCCGGCCCTGGCAAACGCGGTAGATTCTACGAGTATCTCTGCAATTTTGTTGAGCTGCGTCGAGAGTTTGTTTTTATCTTCGACGAGGCGGGCGGCCCATTCTATTACCTCGCCGACCGCCGCCGCGGTGAAATGCAGCTTGCCTTCGCGTTCGACGAATCCCGCTATGAAGCGCGCTATCTGCATTTCGCTCTCGTCGGTGCGCGCCATCTCGGAGTCGAATTCCGCCTTTATCTTGAAAACTTTTGAAAATTCCGGGTCGTATATGTTAAGCAGATAATAGAGGTACGGGGTGCCGACGATGACGACCTTCATGTCGACCGGTATCGGCTCGGGACGCAGCGACGAAACAGGTATATAGCCGAGCTGCTCCGCGAGGTTTTCTATCGAGAGCTCGCGGTAGCGCAGCACGCGCTTCAGCACATCCCACGACATGAACTGGCGCAGAAGCTCGTCCGCGTCGAGCAGCAGGAAACCGCCGTTCGCCCTGTGCATGGCTCCGGGCGTTATGCGGCGGAAGTCTGTGTACAGATTCCCCTGACGGTTCTCATAGTCGACCTTGCCGACGAGGTTGTAGTAAATCGGGTTCGTCTCGCTGATGACTGGCGCGCCGTCGTTCGGGTTGTTGCAGACGAAGGCGTTCACCTCGTAGCGCGAAAAATCGACGTCGGCCTGATCGTCGCGCACGGCGGCGAGGAATACGTTGAAATTCGCAATGAGGTCTTCCGTGAAGTCGTCGAGCCAGCGTTCAAGCTTTTCGTTAGGCTGGTATTTGGCGCGCAGCTCGGACATGACCGGCGCGATCGCGACGCGGCATATCTGGCTTTCTAGCTCGTGTATCTTGTCCTTGAGATCTTTTTCCTTCTCGCGGATGAGGCGCAGCTTTTCGAGCGTCTTCTGAGAAATCTCTTCCGATGCTTTCTGAAGCTCAGCCTGCTGCTCTTCGGTGAGTTTTTCGAATTCCTCCTGCTGCATCTCGCGCAGCACAGGCTCCTGGACTTTAGGCTCTTCGCCTTCCGAGGCGTCGCCGTTCTGCGGAGCGAACGGCGGGGCCATAATCAGCGGAAGGTTGACGAAGCCCTGCGGCGTGCGCTTTATGGCGAAATTTTTCGACTCGGCCCACTTGCGCAGTTCGTCCATTATAGAGTTGACCTCGTCCTGAAAAGCCTTTACGAGATGCGCTTTGCTGTCTTCGAATTCGTTGTTGTCGAAGGCCTTCGAGAGCGCCGTCTTCAGCTCCTCCACAGCGTCGGCGGCGTCTTTCGCAAGCTCGCGTCCTTTACCGGCCGGCAGGTTTATCGCAAGCGGCACGCTCGGGTCGTCGAAGTTGTATACGTAGACCCAGTCGTCAGGCGCAGGCATCGAGGCCGCGGCGCGCTTCAGCTCCTTCATCGCGTAGGTAGTGCGTCCGCAGCCCGGCTCTCCAACCATGAAAATGTTGTATCCTTTGCTCTGTACGGATAATCCGAAATTGACCGAACGCACGGCGCGCTCCTGCCCGATAAGGCCAGAGAGCTGGTCGAGCCCCTTCGTCGTTCTGAAGCCAAGGGCTTTCAGGTTGGCGGGGCGGCGCAGGCTGTTCGCCGAAAGTTTTCTATCTTCTGAAAGGGACATTAAGCTCCTCCTGAGTTCCCGCCTTAACGGCGGCAAAAGTTAATATTAGTCAGATATTGATTATAGCACAACGAAACAATATTGCGGGCAGACATCTTATATTTCTGTGACGGCGGTATAAAAATAAGGGAGAACGGCGAACGCTCTCCCTTTCGATTCGATTTCTTTATATCTAT
>DVKA01000091.1 GCA_018716365.1 Candidatus Caccocola faecipullorum | reverse complement strand
GGCATCTGTAACCCCATTGTGTTTGATAACTTTGCGCCGTCGAGGCTGGAATATTTGGGGCGAACTGCCGGCGTCGGGTATTCAGCTGCTGTGATTGGTTTTATGTCGGCTTTTATATTGAATCCTAAGCGTGTCAATTCTTTTGCAATTCTTTTCGCAAACCCGTACCACGTCGTGACGCCGCTGTTGGTAAGGTTATAGACCCCGCTTATTTTTTGCATGTCTACACTGCACAGCGGGCTCTGTACCTGCGCGAGAGCCTGCGCGGTGGCTTCCGCTATCGTGCGGCACCATGTGGGCGCGCCGTATTGGTCGTTTACTACGCGGATTTCGTCTTTTTCCTGAAGCAGTTTGCGCATCGTGAGGTAGAAGTTTTTGCCTCTCGCGCCGTAGACCCAGCTGGTGCGGAAAATCAGGTGTTTGCAGCCGGAATTTTGGATGTTGATGTCTCCGGCGAGTTTGGATTCCCCGTAGACGTTGAGCGGGTTGGGCTTGTCGTCTTCCGTCCACGGCTCTTTTTTCGTGCCGTCGAAGACGTAGTCGGTGGAGTAGTGGATAATGAGTGCGTCATGTTTCGCGGCCCAGTCGGCCATTATGCCTGGGGCGTCGGCGTTGAGCTTGAAGGCGAGCTCGCGCTCTGTTTCCGCTTTGTCAACTGCCGTGTAGGCGGCGGCGTTGGCTATAACCGTCGGCTTGAACTCGTCGAGAGCGTCTGTTATCGAGGCTTTGTCGGTCAGGTCGCATTCGTCTATGTCGACGGCGCGGATCTCTCCGAGCGTCGAGAGCGTGCGGCAGAGTTCCCAGCCGACTTGTCCGTTTTTGCCGAATATCAGTATTCTTGATTTTTTAGTTTCGTCCATCGTTCGCCACCGTCTAATCGAAAAAGAATTCTTCTTTTAAATCTTTGAAATATGGATGTTTCGTGTCTTTCTCGGAAATCACGGGGGCGCGCACGGGCCACGGGATGGCGAGCGTCGGGTCGTTCCACATTATGCCGTGCTCGCTCTCCGGGCTGTATTTGTCGGTGCATTTGTATTGGAAGAGCGCCGTTTCGGAGAGGACGCAGAAGCCGTGCGCGAAGCCGCGTGGGATGTAAAGCTGTTCTTTACGCTCGCCTGTAAGCGTGAAGCCCTGCCATTTGCCGAATGTGGGCGAGCTGCGGCGCAGATCCACGACCACGTCCCAGACTTCGCCGAGCAGCACGGAGACGAGCTTGCCCTGCGTGTAGGGTTTCTGGTAGTGCAGGCCGCGAAGGACGCCTCTGGAGGAGAACGAGACGTTGTCCTGCACGAAGTCCTCGGTTATTCCGGCGTTTTCGTAACGTTCCCTGTTCCACGATTCGTAGAAGTATCCTCGGGAGTCGCCGAAGATTTTCGGCTTTATGAATATAAGTCCGGGAAATTCCGTCGTTATTATTTCCATTGTTTTAACCCTTGTTGCTGAGTTGCTTCAGCAGATATTTGCCGTATTCCGTCTTTGCGAGACGCCCGGCGAGTTCGCGAAGGTGCGCGTCGGAGATCCAGCCCATGCGCCACGCTATTTCTTCCGGGCAGGAAATCATCAGCCCCTGGCGTTTTTGGACTATCTGCACGAAGTCCGCCGCTTCGAGCAGGCTGTCGTGCGTGCCGGTGTCGAGCCATGTGAAGCCGCGTCCGAATACCTCGACTTTGAGCTGTTTCTGCGCGAGGTAGACTTTGTTTAAATCCGTTATTTCAAGCTCGCCGCGCGGCGACGGCTTCATGTTTTTCGCTATTTCGACTACCTGATTGTCGTAGAAGTAAAGACCGACGACGGCGCAGTTGGATTTTGGCTTCGCAGGCTTTTCTTCAAGCGATACGGCGTTGCCATGCGCGTCGAATTCCACGACGCCGTATCTCTCAGGGTCGTCCACGGGGTAGCCGAAGACGGTCGCCCCGTTTTCCAGCGACGCCGCTTCGTGGAGCAGTTTTGTGAGGCCACGCCCGTAGAATATATTGTCGCCGAGCACGAGAGCGCAGCCCTGCCCGGCTATGAATTCCTCGCCTATGATGAAAGCCTGCGCGAGTCCCTCCGGTTTGGGCTGGACTGCGTATGATATTTTTATCCCCCACTGCGAGCCGTCTTTCAGCAGACGGCGGAAAGATTCGCCGTCCTCCGGCGTAGTTATGACGAGTATGTCGCGGATTCCGGCGAGCATGAGCGTAGAAAGCGGGTAATAAACCATCGGCTTGTCGTAGACAGGCATGAGCTGCTTGCTTACCGGGATCGTGAGAGGCCAGAGGCGCGTGCCTGAGCCGCCCGCAAGTATTATGCCTTTCGTTATCATTGCGCGCTCCCTCCAAGGCCGAGACGTTCGCAGCGGTATTTACCATTTAAGATATTTTCAATCCATGACTGATTATCTAAATACCATTTTACTGTTTTCAGAATGCCGCTTTCAAATGTCTCCTGCGGCTGCCAGCCCAGCTCACTTTTAATTTTTGACGCGTCGATGGCGTAGCGCCTGTCATGTCCCGGGCGGTCTTTTACGAATTTTATCTGCTCTTCGTATTTCGCGCCGCCGCTCTTCGGGCGCAGCTCGTCGAGTATGGAGCAGATCGTTTTGACTATCTGTATGTTCTGCCTCTCGCAGCTGCCGCCGACGTTGTACGTCTCGCCCGGGACGCCGAACCGCATGACGGTGTCCAGGGCGCGGCAGTGATCCTCGACGTAGAGCCAGTCGCGTACGTTTTTGCCGTCACCGTAAACCGGAAGCTCCTTGCCTGCTAGAGCGTTATGGATTATCAGGGGGATGAGCTTTTCAGGAAACTGGCGCGGCCCATAGTTGTTGGAGCAGTTCGTCGTAAGTACGGGAAGGCCGTAGGTGTGGAACCACGCGCGGACTAGATGGTCGGACGAAGCTTTAGAAGCGGAGTATGGGGAGTTCGGGGTGTATGGCGTTTCCTCTGTGAAATATCCCTTATCGCCCAGGCTGCCGTAGACTTCGTCGGTCGATATGTGCAGGAACCGGAACCGGCTTTTGCGCTCTTCGTCAAGCGTTTCATAATATCTGCGAGCCGCCGCGAGCATCGAGAAAGTGCCGTTTATGTTCGTCTCAATAAAGGCGGACGGGCCGTCGATGGAGCGGTCTACGTGGCTTTCCGCCGCAAGGTGGAAGACTGCGTCAATGCCGTATCTGCACAGCGTCTGATAAACAAGCTCCGCGTCGCAGACGTCGCCTTGGACGAATGCGAATTTATCCAGCGGAATGCCGTCAAGCGACGCCGGATTGCCCGCATAGGTCAGCTTGTCGTAGACGACTGCGAAATGTCCCTGCGACGCGAGGAAGTGCGCCAGGTTGCTCCCTATAAAACCGGCCGCGCCGGTGAGCAGAAATACTTTTCTCTCCATCAAGCATCACCGTTATTCAGATGATTCCACTACTAACATTGAATTATATCATACATATATACATTGACATAATGATTTGTGTTTTTTGCAAAAGTGCATGGATTCCCCGGAGGTTTTAAGGCGGCGCGTCCGTGGCGGATTCGGCGGGCGGAGCTTTTCTGTTGGGCGCGCGGCGCTTTTCCGTTATAATAGAGGCGCGGCATATGAACGGGCGGGAGGTATTGGATTGAAGAAGTTTGTGCTGGCGGTTTTTCTGGTTCTGGCGTTTTGCGGCGCGGCTATGGCTTTTGCAAAGAGGGGATATATTCCCGAGGGCGAGCCGCTTATATACAGGGGGCTGCGCGTGACGGAGAACGGCGTGAGCGTGACGATTTTCAACCGCGGGGAGAAGCCCGTGGTTTTCAACGCGGCGCTCGCTTTTATAGACGGGCGGCGCAGGGAGCTGGGCGACGTCTATTTTGCGAAGACGGAGATAGAGGCCGGAGGTTCGGCGTCGTTCAAGGATCTTTACCTGAAGGGCGACTACAAGGCCTGCCGCCGCGCGGAGTCTCTGCGTTGGACGATTTACGAGCTTGAGGAGCAGTAACGCTCCGTTTGTCGAAAAATTACAGAATCTGAAGGACGCCGGCCATGCGCCGGCGTTTTCTTTTTTCTGCGCCGCGCCGCCGTATGCACAGAGCGCTCTCTTTTCCGCGATTATTACAGACTGATAAAAAGTTGAAATTCCATAATTGACAAAATCAACCTTTAGTATTATTCTCAGCATCTAACCAAGATTTGGCAGCCGAGAAAGCCGCGAAAAGCGGCCATACACTGCATAGGCTGCCCTCGAAGGAGGTTAGAGGGATGAAGACCCTTGCAGTGATACCCGCACGATATGCCAGCACGCGGCTCCCCGGCAAGCCGTTGATCGTGATTGCCGGAGTCCCTCTCGTTATCCGCGTTCTGGAAAACGTCTCCAAATGTTCAAATGTAGACAGAGTGATAGTCGCCACGGACGACGAGCGCATTGCGCGGCTTGTTTCCGCGCACGGCGGCGAGGCCGTGATGACGCCGCCGGAGCTGCCGAGCGGCGGCGACCGCGTCGCCTACGTGGCGCGGCGCGTGCCTTCCGACTATGTGCTGAACGTACAGGTTGACGACCCGCTAGTCGGCGCAGACATGATTGACCCGCTCGTCGCGGCGCTCGACGCCGACCCGTCCGTGATGCTCGCGCTGCTTGTGAAGCGCATCGAGCGCATGGAGGAGGTCGACGACACAAGCGTCGTGAAGGCCGTCTTCGACGCTTGCGGGCGCGCGCTTTACTTCAGCCGCTCGCCTATTCCGTATCCGCGCAACGCGGGCGGCGTCTGGCATAAGCACATCGGCCCCTACGGCTGGCGTAGGGATTTCCTGCTCGATTTCGCCGGTTCGGCGCAGACTCCGCTCGAAAAGACGGAGAGCCTCGAAATGCTGCGCGTTCTCGAACGCGGCTGCGCGATACGCTGCGTCGAGGCTCTGCGCGACACAATTGAAATAGACACCCCTGACGATCTCGTAAAGATAGCGAAGTACTTCGCGGCTCCGTGATGTAATTTCTTCCGCGCTCAGTAAACGGTGAAAAGGACGCTGAATTTCGCGCCCGCTGTTGGCTTATTGCCTTTTTTCAGAAATTACGCAAGGAGACATATATAATGAACGTTCCGAAAACAATTGAAGAATTTACGAATCTCAAACCCTGGTGGAAGACTCCCGTGAACACGCGCGTCGTGCTCTCGCAGGACGGCGTGACGGACATCCTGCGGATGCTCGGGGACGAGGGGCGGCGGCCCTTCTTCGTCGCGGACGGGGCGCTCGCGGGCCAGCGCGAGTTCGCGCGTATATTCGCGGAGAGGCGGCTGTTCGTATTCGACGCGTCGGCCTCAGAGCCGCGGACGGGCGACGTGGACGCGCTGCGCGCGCTTATAAAGGCGCTGCCGGAGCAGCCGGACACGCTTGTAGGCGTCGGCGGCGGCGCGACGATGGACCTGGCGAAGGCGACGGCGATATGCCTGGCAAACCCCGAGCCTGCGCAGTTCTATCAGGGCTACGACCTCGACATGGAAAAGGGCGCGGACGTCTGGGTGCTGCCGACGCTCACCGGCACTGGCGCGGAAATTACGCCAATAGCCGTGCTGCGCGGGCCGGAGAAGAAGCTCGGCATAAACAACAAATACGCCGAGGCGGAGACCGCGGTGATAGACCCGTCGCTGACGCGCGGAGCTCCGGCCTTCAACAGGTTCTACACGATGATGGACTGCTATTTCCACCACTACGAGATAATGACGAGCAAGACCAGCGCGCCCGAAGGAATAGAGGACGCGACACTCGGCTTCGCGCTTGCGAAGGAGGTGCTGAGCTGCGACCTCGCGCGGTACAGCGAAGAGCTCGCGGTGAAGTCCGCCGTCGCCTCCGTGCTCGGCGGCAGCAGCTCAGTCTCCGGCCGCGTCGGCGCGGCGCACGCGATTTCATACGGCCTCAGCAACAGCGCGCCGCGCCTGCCGCACAGCGTCGCCGTTACGATTTCTATGTGCGCGCTTGAAGAGATATATCCCGACGGCTACGGCGATACGATGCGCTTCCTCGCCGCGAACGGGCGCGAGATGCCGAAGGCGGCGGACTACGGCATAGGGGAGCGTGACGTGCCGAAGATGGTGAAAACCGCGCTCGGCATGGAAAAGCTCTGGCACAGCTGTTTCGGCGACGGCTGGCGCGAAAAGGCGACGGCGGAATATATTGAAGGAATCTACAACAAAATCATAAAGGAGCGATAGACGATGGCGGGAACTGAAATTTTCGGCAAAGAGGAGATAATGGCGGCGGCGGACGTGATAGAGCGGAGGATGATACACCGCTACGGCTCGCATGCGGAGCGCGCGGGCGTCTACCGCGCCGAGGAGTTCGAGGACGAGGCGAAGAAAATCACCGGCTCGAAGTACGCGCTCGCAGTTTCAAGCGGCACGGCGGCTCTGATAACGGCGCTCAAAGGCATAGGCGTGAAGCCAGGCGACGAGGTGATAACGACGCCGTTTACTTTCATCGCTACGATTGAAGCCATCGTCGCCTGCGACGCGGTTCCCATACTCGGCGAGCTTGACGAAACTCTGTCGCTTTCCGCCGCCTCGGCGGAGCGGCTCATCACGCCGCGCACGAAGGCGATAATGCCGGTACACATGTTCGGCGCCGCGGCCGACATGGATAAATTCACCGCGCTCGGCAAAAAATACAACACCCCGATAATCGAAGACGCATGCGAAGTCGTCGGCGGAACCTACAAAGGCCGCGCGCTCGGCGGAATCGGAGACTGCGGCGCGTGGAGCTTCGACCCCAACAAAACGCTCACCGTCGGCGAGGCTGGCATGGTCTTCACGAACGACTACGACACGTGGTTCCGCATGGACTGCTACCACGACCACGGACACATCCACAGCAAAGCCCACGACCGCGGCGCTGAGGGCAAATACGGTTTCGGCGTCAACTACCGCATCAGCGAGCTTCAGGGGGCGCTCGGCGTCGTCGCGCTGCGCAAGCTTCCCGAGGCGTTGGCCTCGCTGCGCGCGACGAAGAAAAAGATAGTAGAGGCTGGAATAGCCGCGGGCCTTGCGCCGCGCCCGATGCACGACCCTGACGGCGACACGGCGACGCACGTCATATTCATGCTGCCCACGGCCGAAGCGGCGCGCAAATTCCAGGCCGCCGCGGGCTGCGCGGTCATAGCCGACAACACGTGGCACTACGCGAAGCACTGGAAGGCCCTCCAGGAAATGGGCGAGAAGGAATACTTCGGCAGCCGCACGCCGTCATATATGCCCGAGACGATGGCGCAGGCCGAGTCGTACCTCTCGCGCGCCGTCATGTTCGGCCTGAACATAAAGATGAGCGACGAAGCCGTGGAGAAGATAATCAAAGCGGTCGAAGCGGGGGCGAAGGCGGCGCGGCAGTAGACGAAGGCAGCTTGCTCCTATATACGCACTAAACTTTATAGCAAAACCTATGTCGCTCCGGCAATTTTTAGGCCGGAGCCTCCGGCTTTGGACGTTAGAGGTCTCGTAACAGCGTATGCGCCCTGTTTCTCTCTCTAACGATTAGGACGGAGGCCCTGGAGAGTCTGCCCCGCTCCATCGGGCATAGAAGATTTCCAGGGCGACATAGTTTGTGTTATTAAATTAATTTATATATTGAAGCCCCTTAGAAACTTAATAAATAAACGGCGCGGCGGTATCAAAAACCGTCGCGCCGCTTATTTTACACCGTTTTGAAAACTTATTCCTCCGGCTTCACAGCGAGGAACCGCAGCCGCACGTAGTCGGCGGTCCAGCCGTTCTCGGCGCTGTAAAGCATCGGGCGGCAGTAGTCCTCGACCTCCTTGTAGAAGGCCTCCTTCTGCTCCGACGTGAAACCGTCGGTGTGGCTCGCCGAGAATACTTCGAGCCAGCGGCGCAGGCCGTGGACCAGCGGCGTTGGGCGGTCGATGCGCGCGATGAACTTCACCTGAAAGCCCTGATTTTCGAGAATGTCGGAGAAAGTGCCGAGCTCGGGGAACTTCCACGGATTGCGCGCCTTGTAGTCTATTCCGCGCTTGATCAGCGCTATCTTCATGCCCTCGCGTATGACGCGCACGCAGCCCTCGCCTCCGCACTCGGCGGCGAAGCGCCCGCCCGGCTTCAGCAGATTCCAGACGCGGCGCACGACGGCGTACTGGTCCGGCATCCAGTGCAGGGCGTCGTTGCTCAGCACCGCGTCGAACTTTTCATCCATCTTCAGCGTCTGCGCGTCGGCGAGCCTCGCGTCCACCCCCGCCGTGCGCGCTGCCTCGACCATCTCGGGGCTTGAGTCTGTCCCGACGACGGTGCAGCCCGCTGCGGCGAGCTCCTTCGCCAGCACTCCCGTGCCGCAGCCGAGGTCGAGAATCCTCTCCCCGGCCTTAGGCTCCAGCAGCTCTATCACGGCCCGCCCCATCTCTGGGACGAAGTCCGCGCTCTTTCTGTATTCCTGCGGATTCCATATCTGATTCGTCATAGAGGGCACCTCTTTCCATGAATTGAGCGAGCGGCTCTTATGTGCGCTTCTATTATATACAACTTGCCGCCGCGG
>DVKA01000090.1 GCA_018716365.1 Candidatus Caccocola faecipullorum | reverse complement strand
GCGAGCAGCCCCCAGAAGAGGCCGGGCAGCGAAATATTCATCAGCGCGCCCAGGCTGCCGCCCATGCCGATGAACACGCCGCAGACTATGAGGACGCCCGCGACGCACTGGAGAATGGTCGGGCGCTCGTGCGTGAAGTAAAGCGAGCCCATTATCGCCGCGAGCGGGAACGTGTAGTGGATGACGAGCGCTTCGGCGACGGAGAGATATTCGAGCGAGGTCAGGAAGCCGCCGCCAGCGAAGGCGACGGAGAGCGTGCCGGAAATTACGTAAAAGCGAAGATATCCGCTTTCGACGCGGAAGGCTTCGGCGCCGTGCGTGAAGAAGAGGAAAAGCCCGGAGGCCGTGAGCGTGAAGAGCGAGCGGTAGACCATCACGGACATCAGGTCTATCCCCGCGGCGGTGAGGACCTTCGCGACAGGGCTGATTATCCCCCAGCAGACGGCGGCGGTGAGCGCGAGCAGCGCGCCGCGCCAATAGTTGTTGAGCCTCATTTTCCCATCCCTTCGAACGCCTGCGCCTAAGCGCGGATTACGCAGACTATAGCATATTTATGCGGGCGGTCAATACGGCGCGCGCGAAGGGAAAAAAGCGCGGGCTCCGCGCATGTGCGGGGCCCGCGCCTTGAGTTTTCGTCTCTTTCGTAAAGCTCAGCGAAGTTATATCGCCTTCACCATTCCGCCGTCGACGAGCACCGTCTGGCCAGTGATGAAGGTGTTCGAGGGCGCGCAGAGGAAGGCGGCGAGCTTGCCGTATTCGTCGGGGCGTCCGTAGCGGCCGAGCGGGATTCCCGCGAAGGCTTTTTTCTGGAGCTCTTCGACGGTGATGCCGGCCTTCTCGGCGCGTATCTTGTCGAGCTGGTCGATGCGCGCGGTGCCGATGCGTCCGGGCGCTATGACGTTGATGAGGATGTTGTCGCGCCCGAGCTCCTGCGATAGCGTCTTGGCGAGGCCGACGACGCCCATGCGGAAGGTGTTCGAGAGGATGAGGTTGTCGAGGACGGCCTTGACCGACGACGAGGTGGAGCAGAGTATGCGTCCGCCGCCCTGCTCGCGCATGTAGGGAAGGACCTCGCGTATCGTGCGGATGTAGGAGAGCAGGCAGAGCTCATAGGCGTCCTGCCAGTCCTTGTCGCTGAAGGCGTCGAATGGGCCGGGCTTCGGGCCGCCGGTGTTGTTGACGAGCGCGTATATCGGGCCGCACTTCTCCGCGGTCGTCCTGACGAGGTTCTTTATGTCGTCGGGGTTCGTGATGCTGCCGGTGAAGAACTCGGGGCGGTTTCCGGTCTCCTTGAAGATGTCCTCCTGCGCCTCCTTGAGCTGGTCCTCGAAGGGCGAGAATATCATAACCTTCGCGCCCTCGCGCGCGAGCTCGCAGGCTATCGCCTTGCCGAGTCCGCTGCTCGAGGCCATTACGAGCGCGCTTTTGTCTTTGAGTCCGAGATCCATGTTTATTTCCTCCTCTTATTTATTTCTGATTTTCAGGTCGATTACCGGGTTGACGAGCGGTTCGAAGGCGAAGCCGTCCGGCCCCGTGATGCGGCATTCTGCGACGTCGCCGTCCTGGATGTGCACCGCGCGCGGCGTTCCGGTCGAGAGTATGTCGCCGGGCAGCCAGCCCTGCATGTGCGAGACGAGCGCGACGAGGCGCGAGGGGCTGAAGGTCATGTTCGAGACGGTGTTCTTCGCGTGTATCTCGCCGTTGTGGACGGTCGCCACTTCGAGCGCCGAGACGTCGGGCACTTCGTCTGGCGTCACGAGCTGCGGGCCGAAGGTGAAGAAGGTGTCGAAGCCCTTGACGATGGTCAGGTAGCGCGGGTTGAGGCGCAGTATCGACTCTTCGGTCATGTCGAGTATCGTCGTGTAGCCAGCTACATATTTGAGCCAGTCCTTCTCTTCGATGAACTTGCATTTTTTGCCGATAATGACGCCGAGCTCGGCCTCGGCCGTCGTCTTCTGCGCCTCTGGCAGCGCGGGGATTTTTATCTCGTCGCCCGGGCCGGCTATGCACGAAGCAGGCTTGTAGAAGCTGCCCGGGAAGACCTGCGGCGTCTTCTCGCCGAGGTCTCCGGCGTGGTCTTTATAGTTGAGGCCGATGCCGAAAATCCTCTGCGGATTCCTGTAAAGCGGGCCGTAGACCGCTTCGTTGTATGGAATCGCCTCTTTTTCGGCGAGCGTTTCGGCTTCCGCCTTTCCGCCAGCGTTGTACCACTCGGTCAGCGGCTCTAGCTGCTCCTTCTCAATGAGCGGGAGAATCTCGCTCTCCGGCTCGAAGCCCGCGCGCAGGCCGAGCGCCGTCAGCGGCAGCAGGCCGCTCTTCGTCACGAGCGCCGCGCGCTCGACGTTCCATTTGCGGAATGTAGCCAATCTCATCTGTAAAAACCCCCTCGTAAAAATTTCAACGGCTCACGCAGACCCTGCGCAAGTTTATTGAATGTATGAAAACGGCGGAATTTCCGCGCCGCGGCTGGAAGGCGGCGAAAATTCCGCCTCCCGCGGCCGGCGCGCAAATTCTACATAAACATATTCACGGCGAAGACGACGGCGCAGCAGAGGACGGCGACCTGAAAAAGGCTGCCGCCGAACCAAGCGAGCGCAGCGCCCGCGACGAGCGCCGCGAGGCCCGCGGCCTGGCTGCCTGTGGACTCCATAATCGCGGGGAATGTCATCACCGCGAGCGTCACGTACGGCACGTAGTGCAGGAAGGCGCGCACGCGCTTATTTTTAATCTCGCCGCGTATCACGGTGAGCGGCAGCACGCGGATGAGATAAGTTACGGCCGCCATGACGAAGAGATAAATATAGACTTCTTTATTCACCGGCGCTCTCCTCCTTCAGCGGGAAGAGGAAAGCCGCCGCACCCGCTATCGCTATCGTGAGGATTATCGTCCTCGTGCCGCTTGAGACGCCGAGGAAATTGAAGCGCGAGAAGATGAAGCTCGCCGCCATCGAAACGGCGATAAGCAGCGCGAGCGTCCTGTCGCCGCGCGCTGGCGGCACGATGACCGCGATGAACATTCCGAAGATGCCCGCCGAAAGCGCGTCGACGACGTTCACGGGCAGCACGTTGCCCGCGACGACGCCGAGCAGCGTTCCGACCGACCAGCCTGGGACCGCGCAGGCCGCCATGCCGTAGCTGTAATACGGGTTCACCGGCGCGGGCTTCGTAACGGAAAGGCCGAAAATCTCGTCCGTCAGATACGCCGCGATCGCAAGGCGGTGGCGCAGCGGCGTGCCGGGCGCGAGCTTCTGGCTCATCGCGCAAGACATCAGCATATAGCGCGCGTTTGCGACGAGAATCATCAGCGCGACGGCGGCGTATGAGGCACACGAAGAAATCATCATGTAGCCCGCGAACTGCCCCGTAGACGAAGCCTGAGTCAGCGAGCTCAAAAAAGCCTGAAACGGCGTCAGCCCCGCGTTCTTCGCCGCGATGCCGAGCGTGAACGAAACTGCGAAATATCCGAGCATCACAGGCACGGCGTCACGCGCGCCGCGCGCGAACACAACAGCGTCGTCTTTCCTCATATTGCGCCAGACCTCCAGCCCCGCGCCGCGCGGGAAGTTTTCGTGCATATATTATCATAGTAAACGCCGCCGCGCGCGAGGAAGGCCGGCGCGAAAAAATGAAAGCCCGCGCGCCCCGCGGACGGAGCGGCGCGAAGCCGGAGCGCCCCGTCCGCTGCGCTCCGGCTTTTTTTCTGATTTTGCGGAAAAAGGGAAAATAACAAAACGCACGCCGTCTGCAAAGGCGGCGTTTTTTCGTCCCGCTCCGCGCTTTTACATCTTCGGCGCGCGGCGATATACTTATCGTACAGTGTGGGAAACGGAGGGGATTTTATGACGTTAGAGAAACTTATGGAAGAGGCGAAGAAATTTCTCAGCGGGCCGGAGAACTTCGTCGCGGCCGAGGACGCGCTGCGCCCGGAGCTCGCCGGCATGAGGATATACGAGGAGCCGATCTTCGGCGTCGCGGCGGCGGACGACCCGCTCTTTCTCGAATTGCGCCGTCCAGAGGTCGTCCACCCGGAGGAGATGCTTCCGTGCGACTGGGTGCCGGGCGCGAAGAGCGTCGTATCGTTCTTCCTGCCCTTCACGGAGCAGGTGGTGGACTCGAACGCGCAGGGCGCGGCCGTCTCCGATGAATGGCTCCACGCGCGTATCGAAGGGCAGCTTGCGATGAACGCGCTCGGCGCGCGGCTCAGGAAACTCATCGAAGACGCCGGCTTCGCCGCGGCCTTCCCGACGACCGACGCGCGCTTCAAGATGCTCGCGCCATACGCCTCGAACTGGTCGGAGCGCCATGTCGCCTACGTCTGCGGCCTCGGCACGTTCGGCCTCTCGAAGGGGCTCATCACGGAGCGCGGCATGGCGGGACGCTTCGGAAGCATCGTCACGGAGGCGGAGTTCACGCCGACGCCGCGGAAGTACGGCGACCCGTTTGAATACTGCACAAAATGCGGGGCCTGCCAGTTCCGCTGCCCGGCGAAGGCGATAGACAAGTCGCGCGGCGCGGCGCTGGCGAAAGACCAGAAGCTTTGCGGCGACTACCTGAACGCGACGACGCGCCCGCCGCACGGCCCGAACGCGCGCGTGCGCTACGGCTGCGGCAAATGCCAGGTGCGCGTCCCCTGCTCTCGACGCATACCGAACGCAGCGAAAAAGTAAAAAAATAGTAACAGGCGGCCCGAGAGGCCGCCTTTATATTTGACAAATCTCTGGAAAGTTATAGAATTGTCTTGTATGGATTGGGTAATCCATAAATTTTAGAAAAAAGGAGGCGATTGTATGAGCAATAAGCTGGTCTACATAGGCGGAGTACCTTACTGGATGACTCCCGAAGGCGGCTTCGTCGCCGTGGAGCTCAAGGACGGGCTCCCAGTCGAGCACGTGATCGTGAAGCAGAAGTAACGACGAAAGCTCCAAGCAAGTTTCACCGAAGCGCCGCACGGCGCGAAAAGAAAGCACAGGTTCAGGGTTTACGATGTCAAAACCGCTGAACCGTGCCGGGTGAAAATCCCGAACTTCCTAAGATTCCCTAACAAACCTGAATTTAATAAAAAACTTTCGGCTCAACCGCCGGAGGGTTTACGCGCGCAGCGGCTTCAGCATTCATGGAGAAGATTATCGCAGGCTCGCCCGGCTCGTCGTGTGCAGAATCGCGCCGGGACGGCATATAGCGATTATACTAATTTAACTTTCTAACAAAAACTATGTCGCCCCAGAAATTTTCTGTCTGGGGCCTCCGTCCTAATCGTTAGAGGCAGAAACGGAGCGTATACGTTACTTTGCCGCCTCTAACGTTTATCATGGAGATTCCCGCGAGCCTGCCCCGCATTATCGGGCACAAAAGATTGCGGGAATGACATAGTTTGTTTGGTTAAGTGACTATAAATCTCTATAATACGCGCCGCCGGGTACAGACGCGACGCGCCGCTGTTTTCACTACCACTTCCCGAAGTGCATCTTCTGCTTCGCCGTGTATTCGACCTGCTCGATTTCCGGCGCGTCCTCCGCGGGGACGCCGATTCCTATGTAGCATGGGAGCATGTAGCCGTCGGGGGCTCCGACCGCGCGCGCGGCGTTCGCCCCTTCGCCGCCTACGGGGATGCGCATCGAGCAGGCGAACCCTTCCGCCGTCGCGGCGAGGAAGATGTTCTCGATGACGCACCATATAGACGAGAGCGGGTTGAGCGAGCTGACGGAGTCGGGTTTCATGAGGCCGGGCGTCGATTTGAAGAAGGGCAGTATGACGTACGGCGCGTTAAATAGCATCGTGTACTGGCGCGGCATCGCTGTCGCGTACATCTTCTGCTGCGGCGTTCCGTCGATGAGCGTCTTTTTCAAAATTTCGAGCGTCGGCCCTATGCCCGAGGCGACGTACTGAAGCGCGCGCTCCTTCTCCTCTTTGTCGTGAAGCACGACGAACTCCCAGTTTCGCAGGTGGTCGTGCGTCGGCGCTTTGAGCCCCGCGCCGATTATTTTTTCAACCGTCTCAAGCGGTACGTCCTCGTCCTTGAAGTCGCGCGCTATCCTGCGCTTCGCTATCGCTTCGTAAAATTCCATTTTTCAGTCCTCCGTTTCCCGATTTATCAGCATTGCGAGGTTTTTTGTAAACGTCCTTGAGAGTTCGACGAGCCGTCTCTGCTCCTCCGGCGTGAACATGGACATGGCTTCGTCCTCCGCGCGCGTGATGTGGCGGACGACATTCCCGCAGTATGTGCGCCCCGCCTCCGTCATGCGGACGATTTTTATGCGTTTGTCGTCCGGCGCTTCTTCGATTGTTGCATAGCTATGCTCCAGCAGATTTTTGACGATGAGGTTGACCGTCTGTTTCGACTGGAAGGTCCGCGCGCATATATCCCTCTGAGTCATGCCGTCGCTTGCGTAGAAGAGCGCATTGACGACGAGCAGGGTCTTCATCATCATGCCGTGGCGCTTCGCGTACTCGTCGTAGAGCGCAAACTGCTCGTCGCGGAATTTGCAGTAGAGGTATGCGTTTTTCTTGGCTTCCTTGTCCATCGCGCTCACTCCGTACATTTATTGACGGTCAATTACTTGACTGTTATTTTATAAAAATGCGCTGCGTTGTCAAGCCGCGGCTCTTTCGCAAAATTTTCGCCGCGGTGTACGCGCGCGCGGCGCGGCAGAGGCTTACGGAAGTTGCCGCGCTTCCGCACGCGCACGTAAAAAGGCCGCCACAAGAGCGGCCTTCGGTATGTTGCGTAAATTGTTCGTCTGAGCGTTAGAGTCCGCGGCGGATTGTGTCTTCGCGGCCAGCGCCGACGCCGATGAGGACGACGGGGACTTCCGCGTTGTCTTCGATGTATTTGACGTAGTCGCGCGCGGCCTGCGGCAGTTCGTCGAATGTGCGGCACTTGGATATGTCGCATTTCCAGCCGGGCAGCGTCGCGTAGACGGGCTTCGCCTTCGCGAGCTCGGCGCAGCTGCTCGGGAAGGTTTTTCTGATTTTGCCGTCGATTTCGTAGGCGGTGCAGATTTTTATCTCGTCGAAGCCGTCGAGTACGTCGAGCTTCGTGAGCGCGATGCCGTCGAGGCCGTTGACTTTCACTGCGTAGTCCACAGCGACGAGGTCGCACCAGCCGCAGCGGCGAGGGCGTCCCGTCGTCGCGCCGAATTCTCCGCCTTTACGGCGCAGCTCTTCGCCTACCTCGCCCATATCTTCGGTCGGGAATGGGCCTTCGCCGACGCGCGTGCAGTAGGCCTTCGCGACGCCTATCGCGCGGTCGATGCGCGAGGGGCCGAAGCCCGAGCCGGTGCAGGCACCGCCGGCGCAGGGGCTTGAGCTGGTGACGAACGGGTATGTGCCGTGGTCGATGTCGAGCAGCGTCGCCTGCGCGCCTTCGAAGAGGACGTTTTTGCCATTTCTCACGGCCTCGTCTATTTCAAGGAAGGCGTCGCCGAGCATCGGCTCCATGCGGCGGCCCCACGCGAGCGCTTTTTCGTATATTTCGTCGAAGTCGAGCGGCTCTGCGCCGTAGATTTTCGTGAGTATGTCGTTTTTGAGTTTGAGCGTGCGCGTGAGCTTGTCGCGCAGCACCTCCGGGTTGACGAGGTCTTCTGCGCGGATGCCTATGCGCTCGTACTTGTCCGCGTAGCAGGGGCCGATGCCGCGACCCGTCGTGCCTATCTTCGTGCCTTCGGAGCGCGCGCCCTCCGCGAGTTTGTCTATGATTTTATGGTAGGGCATGACGATGTGCGCCGCGTGGCTGACGACGAGCTTCGCCGTTTTTTTGCCGCGCGCCGCGAGGCCGTCGAGCTCTTCGAAGAGCGTGTCGGGGTCTATGACCACGCCGTTGCCGATTACGCAGCTTTTGCCGGCGTAGAGTATGCCGGACGGGAGTAAATGAAAGACGTACTTCTCGTTGTCCACGACGACGGTGTGTCCGGCGTTGGCCCCGCCCTGATAGCGGACGACCACTCCGGCGTCCGCGGCGAGGACGTCTACGACGCGGCCCTTGCCTTCGTCGCCCCATTGCACTCCTATGACTATGTCAGTGCGTCCTTTCATTGCGATACACCTCTTTATGCTGCTTTAATTTCGCGGCCCTTACTATTAGGCCGAAACTTTGTTATTGTAATCAACGGCGCTGAAATTATCAAGCGCGCGCGGCGATATTTTTACCTTCGCTTAACAGGAGCTTCTCTTCGCGCGAGAGTTTTTTTATCGCGGCCTCGCGGCTCATCGCTTCGCTCTTCGAGGCGCACTCCTCGCTGTACAGCAGCGTCACGGGCCTGCGTCCGCGCGTGTATTTCGCGCCGCGTCCGGCGTTGTGCGCCGCGAGCCGCTTTTCGATGTCGTTGGTCCAGCCGGTGTAGAGCGTGCCGTCGGCGCAGAGCAGGATGTAGGCGCAGGGGGTCATATCGAAAACGCGCCCGGCGGCTCCGGCGCGAACTCGTAGTACCAGTGCGGTATGAGGCCGAGGCGCAGCAGCAGCGAAAGGAAGTCCCACAGGTCGTCAAGCCCGCGCACAGCGTCGTAGGCTTCGTACACAGCCGAGCCTATCCAGTAGGAGAGGCCGGTGAACGCCGAGAAGTGCGCGAGAAGTTCGAGCCAGTCGGAGCCGTCCCAATCGCGCGCGACGCTTATATCCGGCGCGTTAAGCTCAAAGGCCGGCGCTGGCGCGGCGCAGAGCGGCTGGAATATGAGGACGAGCGCGAGGATTATCGCGGCTGTTTTTCTGCTTTTCGTAAAATTCATGGTTTCCTCATAAAAATGAGCGGAGCAATGCCCCGCCCGAATGTTTTTTATTCTACCGTGACGCTCTTCGCAAGGTTGCGCGGCATATCTATGTCGCAGCCGCGCTGGCGCGCGATGTAGTAGGCGAAGAGCTGGAGCGGAACGACCGCGACGAAGGGGAAGAGCTCCGGCTCCGTCTCGGGCGTGAAGATGACGTTCTGCGTGTAGTGGCCGATCTCCGTGTCGCCCTCGGTCGCAAGCGCGATTATCGGCGATTTGCGCGCCATCGACTCCTCGATGTTGGATATGGTCTTCTCCCAGAGGTCGTTCTTCGGCACGAGCGCGACGACGGGCAGTTCCTTGTCGAGCAGCGCTATCGGGCCGTGCTTCATCTCGCCCGCGGGATAGGCCTCGGCGTGGAGGTAGGATATTTCCTTGAGTTTGAGCGCGCCTTCGAGCGCCGGCGGGTAGGCTATGCCGCGGCCGATGAAGAAGAATCCGCGCGCGTCGGCAAAGTTGCGCGCGAGCGTCTCAATTTCCTTTTCGCGGTCGAGCATCGCGGCCTGCTTGCCCGGTATGTCCATGAGCGCTGAGATGAGGCGGCGCTCCGTGTTCGGGTCAAGCTCGCCGCGCAGCTTCGCAAGGTAGAGGCCGAGCAAGGTCAGTATCGTTATCTGCGCCGTGAAGGTCTTCGTCGCCGCGACGCCGATTTCAGGCCCCGCGGGCGTGATGAGCGCGTCGCCGACTTCGCGGTGTATAGTCGAGCCGCGGACGTTCGTGATTACGAGGCACTTCGCGCCGCGCGATTTCGCGAGACGCGCCGCGTGCAGCGTGTCCGCCGTTTCGCCGGACTGCGAGACGAATACGGCAAGCGTGTCGGGGCCGGAGGGGATGTTTCTGTAACGGTACTCCGAGGCGACCTCCGTGCGGATTTCAAAATTGCCGAAGGTCTCCATTATATGCTGCGCGACTATCGTCGCGTAGTGCGACGTGCCGCAGGCTACGAAGTGGATGCGCTTCCACTGCGCCGCCTCTTCTGGCGTCCATGCAAGCTCGCGGGAGAGGTCCACCTCGTCGTCCGCGACGCGGCCCAGCAGCGTGTGCGCGACGACGTCTGGCTGTTCGTGGATTTCCTTGAGCATGAAATGCGGGTATTTTCCGCGGTTCGTCATCGCGGCGTCCCAGTCGAGGTGCATCGAGGCCTTCTCATGCTCGCGGCCCGCGAAGTCGAAGAATTTGCAGCCCTCGCGCGTTATCTGCGCCATCTCGTCGTCGTCCATGAACCAGACGTCGTGAGTGAATTCGAGCAGCGCCGTCGGGTCGGAGGCGCAGAATCCCTCGTTGCCCGCGTGTCCGACGACGAGCGGCGAACCCTTGCGCGCTACCCAGATTTCGCGCGGCTTGTCATAGAACATTATGACGAGCGCGAATGCGCCGCGGATGCGCGCCGTGAGCTTCACGATGGCCTCCTTCGGGTCTCCGTCGTAGACGTAGCCGAGATACTGCACCGCGGACTCCGTGTCGGTCTCTGTGTGGAACTTTATCCCCTTCGATTCGAGCTCGGCGCGGATGTCGCGCGCGTTCTCGATGATGCCGTTGTGGACGAGCACGACGCGGTCGTCGCTCGAAATATGCGGGTGCGCGTTGTTCTCCGTCACGCCGCCGTGCGTCGCCCAGCGCGTGTGGCCTATTCCGATGTCGCCCGTCAGCCCCGCAGCCGCGACCTTCTCCGCGAGCTGCGCGACGCGCCCGACGGTGCGAAGCTCGGAAATTCTGCCGTCCTTTATCACCGCTATGCCCGCGGAGTCGTAGCCGCGGTACTCATGCTTGGCGAGCCCTTCGAGAATTATCCTCGTCGTGTCCCTGTCGCCGACGTAACCCATAATTCCGCACAT
>DVKA01000089.1 GCA_018716365.1 Candidatus Caccocola faecipullorum | reverse complement strand
GTAGGCTGCGAGGCCTGCGTCGGAGTTTGCCCCGTTTCCGCTATCGCCGTCGAGGACGGCAAGGCTCACGTTGACGCCGATACCTGCGTCGAGTGCGGAGCCTGCGTGGCCACCTGCCCCGTCAGCGCCATCGCTCAGTAATAACTGAGAAACGCAGAATAAAAACCGGGCCGCAGCTTACAGCTTCGGCCCGATTTTTTTGAACTTTTCCAGAAAAATTTTCATTTTCAGCGGAGCAGATGCGGCGTGATATATCAGCCGCGTACGCAAAGCATACAATCGCAGTGCGTTATGCGTCCGCGCCCTCAGCGGAAGCGAGCGTCGAAAAGCGGCGCCGCCCCGCGTATATCCGCCCCGTTTTTCAAACAATTTCTGTGAACCGGCCGCAATCCGCAGATTTTCCGCGACGGCGCGCGATTGCGGAAAGCCGCCGTGATTTTATATAATCGTGCGGAACGGGGGCGAGTACGGTGTTTTTCAGAAAAAAGAGCAGGGCGCGGCTGAAGGCCGACGCGAAGATAAAGGCGCTGAAGCGCGAGAACAGGGATTTCGCGCGCGGCATGACGAAGTTTGCGGCGCTCGCCGTGCTTGCGCTGCTGCTTATGTTCGGCCTGCCCTTCGTGATATGCCTCAACCTCGTCTATGTTTTTGAGCGTCCCGTCATGGAGGCGGTGCTCGCGTCCGTCGCCGCGGGTATGTTCATCATTCCGCTCGTTTTCACGGAGCCGCTGCGCAGGCTTGTATCTTACGGAGAGAGCCTCATCGCGGAGAAGGAGATGCGCGACTGGCGGAAGCGCCGCAGGGCGAAGCGGGAGGGCAAAAAGCAGGAACCGCCCGCGGATTGACGTCGCGCGCCGCTCGCAGACGAAGATGCCGCGACGCGCCGGAAGCAGCGCGCGCTTCGCGGATTTTTCCGTGCTTGCGGAGAGAGGCATAAGCTTCGCGCGAAGAGGCTGAGGCGGCGCGAAGTTTCATAAATATGCGAAACGCCCGCGGCGCTGCGGATTTTTCTCAAATCCATGCGCGCCGCGGGCGTTTATCTTTTTTCGTGAAATTCACGCGCCTGGGCGCACGTTACATCTCCGTATCTTCCGTAAGCTTAATCTGGTGTATTTTGTCTTCGAAGCCGAATACGGAGCCGTCTATCTCGTTGACGGCCTCGTCGATTTTTTCCATGTGCGAGAAGCGGTACTGCTCGGGCAGGCGGTTTGCGAAGCGTTTGATTTTAAGCAGTGCCTGCAGATAGTTGCGCTCGGTCTTTTTGAGCAGCTCGGCGCATTTGAGCGCGTCGGGCTCTCCCTCTTCGGCGAAGAGGCGCGCGAGCGCGACGTTGGGTTCGAGCTCCATTTCGTCGCTCCATATGTCGCCGAGGATGCGGCGCACGCGCGCGCGCTCGTTTACGTCCTTTATCACCGAGAGCGCCTGCGTTATCTCGCGCAGGGAGTTTTCCACCTCGCGCGTGACGGAGCGCAGGCTGCGCCGCGGCATAGAGCATTCGGAGAGTGTTTTCGCCTCCGTCTCGACGGTTACTTCCTTCTTGAGAAGGCGCCCTATCGCGGGGAGCAGCTTTATCTTCGCCTCTTCGCACGGCTTGTCGAGAGTCTCCAGATAGAGGATTCCAGTGTCGTAGTCGAAGTTTTCGCAGCGGCTGCGCGGAATGTATGAAACGTAGCCGGTGTTGAAAAATCCCTTGCGCCCAGCGCGTCCCGCCATCTGGAGAAATTCGTTGCGTGTCAGCGGGCCGTCGATAAATTTCGCCATCTGCGCGAAGATTACGCTTTCTGCCGGGAGGTTGACGCCGAGCGAGAGCGCGTCGGTGCCCGCGACGACGTCTATTATGCGTTCGCGGAAGGCCATTTCGACTAGGAGCTTCTCTTTTGGGAGCATCGAGCCGAAGTACATTCCGACGCCGCGCAGCATCGTGTCGGGGATTTTCGTCACTTCGAGTATCTCCGCGATTTCGCGCAGGCGCGCGCGCTTGTCGCGGCTTATTTTGCGGCGGGCCTTCGCGGTCTGGGCCGCGGCCCATTCGACGCCTTTCTTTGAAAACGCGAAGATGAGGGCGTCGCGTATCTGGGGGAAGCGCGTGCCGCGCCGTTTGTAGACGAGCTTCGTGACGCGGTCGTTCGTCTCGAAGAGCGCGAAGTCGCGCCGCGCCATCTCCTGAAGGTAGCTGCGCACTTTTTCCGGGTTGCCGAAGGTCGCGGACATGACAAGTATGCGGCTGTCGTCCGACGTGCGGCGCAGGCCGTCGATGTAGGCGCGCGCGCGCTCCGGGTCGTTGAAGATGAAGTGGAATTCGTCTATTACGACGCTCTGCCCGGGAAGATGCGCGTATTTGAGCGTGTATATCTCCTGCGTACAGCAGAGGACGGCGGCTCCGGCGTTTTTCTTGAAGTCGCCCGTTTCGAGGCCGACGTCGAAGCCCATGCCCTTGAGGTCGAGATAGCGTTCATTGGAAAGCGCCTTTATCGGCGCGGTGAAGATGACGCGCCCTTCCGGCATACGCGGCGTGCCGTCGCGCTCCATGAGGCCGGCCCATATGTAGGCGACCCACGTCTTGCCGCTGCCGGTCGGCGCGGAGAGTATGGCGCTCTTTCCGTCTATCGCGGCGAGCGCCTTTTCCTGCCATTTGTAAAGCATATCAGAGTTTTATGCGCAGCACGGGCTGCGTCCAGCCGGGGATCTCTTTGCACTCGGCCTCGCCCGCGCGTTCGGCCCCCATGTGTATGTAGAACTCCTCGGAGTTCGGGTCGGAGAGTATGTTGAGCTCCTCCGCGCCCATCGTCTCGGCGATTTCGCAGGCGTGGAGGAAGAGCTTGCCGCCGAGCCCCGTGCCTATCTCCTCCGGCAGCACCCACATATGGCGCAGCCACCAGCCGCCGTTCTTTTTTTCGAGCGCGTAGAAGCCGAGCTTCTCGCCCGTGTCGTCGTGCTCGATGAGGTAGGTCGGGTTCGCCTCCACGAAGTCCTGTTTTATCGTGAGAAGCCCGCGGAAGCGGCTCATCACCTCTGACGGGTAGTCCCAGTAGCCTTTCGAACGCCACGCTATGTCGGTCAGCTCTTCGGCCTCCGCCGGTTTCGCGAGACGTATTCGAACATCGTCGTCGTACATCGTTTTTGTATCTTCTCCCCCGTATGTTTCTCAATTTCCTGGTAATTGTATCACAGAGCGCGCGCTTCTTGTTAAGCGCGGCGCGAATTGCCGCCTCCGCAAAGAGACGGAAAAAGGGAGCCGCGCGGCCCCCTTTCGCAGTTATCTCTTCGCGATCTCGCGTATCGCGGCGTACAGAAGCTCGGGCAGCACGTCGAGCGAGTAGCGCAGGTGCAGCCGTTCGTCTTTTTTGTGCGGGGCCTCGCCGCTCGGGCCGAGGTTCATTATCGGGACGCCGAGCGCGCGCATTTCGGGAAGCGGCAGGCCGTAGAGCTCGCCCCAGCCCGGCGTGTTTTCGGAGAGCGCCTTCACGTCGCCGTCGGAGACTTTCGCGCCCGCGTAGCTGAGATCGCAGAGACCCGCGAAGAGCTCGACCTCCGTCATTTCGAGGCCGTATTTCTCGCGGCAGAGCTTTTCCACGGCGCGCGCCGCCTCGACTATCTTCGCGTCGCGCGGGTCGCTCGTGAAGTCCGTGCGCGGCGGCATCCACGGCGGCAGGAAGAAGCAGACGGCGTAGGGCCCTTCCGCGCCGGACATGTCCGCGATGAAGTCCACGACGCGGATGCCGCGCATGCGCATGTCGCCGGACGGCAGGTTCTTTATGAATTCGTCGAGCTCGGCGTCGAATTTCTCGCCGCGGCGTCCGCGCGCGAGCGCCTCAAGCTCGCCGAGCGTG
>DVKA01000088.1 GCA_018716365.1 Candidatus Caccocola faecipullorum | reverse complement strand
CGCGCCTTCGACGAGAGGGACCCGCTCTCCGCGCGCATAGACGTGCAAAAATGCTACGACTTCTTCGACAAGGTGGAGGCGGTCTACGGAATAGGCATCTGCGGCCTCTGCCTCGGCTCCTGCCCGTGGGGCAAGTAATATACAGTAAATTGCAGGCGATAAAGAAGGTTTGAACGAAGGCAATGGACGGCATCACCAACCAGGACGGATTTTTTGAAAGATTCTTTTACGAGCAGGAGTTCAACCCGATAGCGCTCTACGAGATAGAGCCCGACATCGGCGACCGCGGCTCGAGCGCCATACGCTATATAGACGTCAACCACGCGTACGAGGTCGTGCATAAGGTACGCCGCGAGGAGGTCGTCGGCAGGACCTTCGGCGAGGTGTGGCCCTACGTGGAGCCCTGCTGGTCGGAGATAATCGAGCGCTGCGTCCGCGAGAACCGCGCCGTCCACTGCGAAAGCGAAAGCGTCTACACCGACAAGTACCTCGAGGCGATAGCCTTCCCGCTGCCGCACGGCAGGGCGGCGACGATATTCCTCGACAGGACGGAGCTTAAAAAGTCCGAGGAGGAGCTCAAGGAAAAGCAGAAAAAGCTGCTCGAATACCGCTCGATGCTGCGCGAGCTCGCGACGCAGCTCACGATAAGCGAGGAGACGACGCGGCGCGAGATAGCGACCGACCTGCACGACAGCATAGGCCACTCGCTGCTCGCGCTGATGCTCGACCTGCGCAGGCTCAAGGAGATATACAAGGGCGAGGGCGAGGCGGGCCGGCTAATCGACAACTCGATAAAATCGACCGAAGAGATGATAACCGAGAGCCGCGCGCTCATATTCGAGCTGAGCCCGCCGATACTTCTCGAGGTCGGCATCACTCCGGCGCTCGAGGCGCTCGCCGACAAGCTTCTGATTCCGCGCGGGATAAAGTGGTACGTTACGACGCGCGGCACGCTCAAGGACTATCCCGCCGACGACGCGGTATGCATAATACTCTACCGCATGTCGCGCGAGGTGCTCATAAACGTCATAAAGCACGCGAAGGCCAAGTCCGTACATATAAGCGTCAACCGCGGGCCGAACAAGATACAGGTCGTCATCGAGGACGACGGCGTCGGCATGAACCCGTCTCTCGCCGAAAAACGCGGAAGAAAGAAGGGCGGCCTCGGCCTGTTCAGCATAAGGGAGCGGCTGCTGCACATCGGCGGCGACCTGCGCATAATTTCAAACGAATCCGGGACTACCGTCTCCATGCTCGCGCCGCTCAAGCTGCGCACAGGGGACGAAGAGGAGGGGGCGGAAGCCGAATGATAAGGATTTTTCTTGCGGACGACCACGAGCTCTTCCGCGAAGGGCTCCGCAGCCTTCTGACGAAGGAAGAGGATTTCGAAATCGTGGGCGCGGCGGCCGACGGGGCCGAGGCTGTGAAAGCCGCGCTCGAACTGCGTCCCGACGTCGTGCTGATGGACGTGACGATGCCCGGCATGAACGGCATCCTTGCGACGGAAAAAATCTGCGAAGCGTCTGACGAGATAGCGGTCATCATAATTTCCATGCACAACGACCGCCGCTTCATCGCCGAGGGGCTAAAGGCCGGAGCGCGCGGCTACGTGCTGAAAGAATGCTCGCCCGAGGTCATGCTCGAAGCCATACGCACCGTGCGCGGCGGCGACGTCTACCTCTCGCCGAAGGCCTGCACCGTGCTTGTCGAGGACTATCTGCGGCTGCTCGGCGGCGAGAACGCCGACGGCGCGAATCCGCTTTCCGAGCGCGAGCGGGAAGTCCTCGCGCTGCTCGTGAAGGGACGCAACGCGAAACAGATAGCCGACGCGCTTGCGATAAGCAAGAACACCGTCGATACGCACCGCCGCCGCATAATGGACAAACTCGGCTGCGACAGCATGGCTGAGCTCACGCGCTACGCGATACGCGAAGGCTTTCTGACGCTGGACTGAAAAGCTCGCATATTCTCCGGCTGATATTCCCGCGCCGAGGTTCGCCGCCCGCGGGAAATTTTATTTGTATATATCCAGCCTATTTTATTTTCCTAAAGTCTGACTATATAATAGGGACATCTGAACGGAGGTGTTTCGTTTGATGCCCATTTTGATAGGGGCCGGACTGGCGATTATTCTGGCGGCCGTCTACGTCGCTTTCTCGATGTCGCGCTTCCGCGAGAGCGCGGGCGCGATGGAGCAGACGGCGCGCGAGCTGCTGACGAGGCTGCAAAGCGTCGAGGCGAGGCTCGGCGAGACGGAGGATACTCTTGCGAAGAATCTGACCGCGATGCGCCGCGAGCAGAACGAGACGGCGGCGGCCGGGCGCGCGGAACAGGCGCGGAACTTCGCCGTCCTCGGTGACGCGCAGGCGAAGCGCGTGATGGAAATAGGCAGCGTGCAGCGCGACAGCTTCCAGAACTTTGCGAAGCAGCTCGCGGCCCTCGGCGAAGCGCAGGCGGCGCGCATAAAGGAGATAAGCGAGAGCCAGACGGAGAGCCTCGCCGCCTTCTCGAACCAGCTTGCGAACATCAGCAGGCTGAACGAAGACAAGCTCGAAGCGATGCGCTCGACCGTCGAGGAAAAACTGCGCGAGCTCCAGAAAGGCAATGAAGAGAAGCTCGAAAAGATGCGCGCGACGGTAGACGAGCAGCTGCACGCGACGCTCGAAAAAAGGCTCGGCGAGGCCTTCAACACAGTCTCCGAGCGGCTTGAACAGGTGCACAAGGGCCTCGGCGAAATGCGCGCCCTGACCTCCGACGTCGGCGATTTGAAAAAAGTCCTCTCCAACGTCAAGGCGCGCGGCACGTGGGGCGAAATGCAGCTCCGCGCCCTGCTCGAACAGATGCTGACGAAAGAACAGTACGCCGAAAACGTCGAGACGCGCCCAGGCAGCGGGCAGCGCGTAGAGTTCGCCGTAGTCCTTCCCGGGCGCGGCGAGGGCGGCGCGACCGTCTACCTGCCGATCGACTCCAAATTCCCGATGGAGGACTACCAGCGCATAACGGCGGCCTCCGAGCGCGGCGACGCCGCGGCGCTCACGGAGGCGCAGAAGGCGCTGCGGGCCCGCGTGCTCGACGAGGCGAAGGCGATACACGACAAATACATCGAGCCGCCGCACACTACCGACTTCGGCATACTCTACCTGCCCGTCGAAGGGCTCTACGCCGAGGTGCTGCGCCTTGACGGCCTCTGCGAGCGCATATCGCGCGAATACCGCGTAGTCCCAGCGGGGCCGACGACGGTGTGCGCGCTGCTCAACAGCTTGCAGATGGGCTTCCGCACCCTTGCGATAGAGAAGCGTTCGAGCGAAGTCTGGGTGCTGCTCGGCAAGGTAAAGACGGAGTTTGAAAAATTCGGCGTCGTGCTCGAAAAGACGCGCGAAAAAATAGAGGCCGCGGGCAAGGAACTCGACAACGCCGGAGTGCGCACTCGCGCGATAAACCGCGCGCTCAAGAACGTCCAGCAGCTCCCGCTCGAAGGCGGCGAGGAATTTCTGAACGCGGGCGAAGACAAGGCGCAGCAGGGGAAAATTTTCTAAAGCGTATAAAACAACATAAAACAACGGCGCGCGGGTAAAATTCCCGCGCGCCGCTTAATTTTGCGCTCTTTAGTAAAACGGCCCTATTCCTCGCTCTCCGCGCGCCTGTTCGGCGGCGTGCGGACGCCTACGATCTCCGCGGTCACGTCGCGCGGGTTCATCAGGCGGAAAGGCTTCGAGCTTTCGTAATAAATGCTGTCGCCCTCTTCAAGCGTATAGACGCGCCCGTCCTGCTCGAACTCTACCGCGCCGCTGAGCACGAGGAAACATTCTTCTCCCGGGTACGAGGCATAAACGCCGTCTGGGTCGCTGTAATGCGGCGCGAGCTTCATTATCGAGCACTCCATCTTCTTATTCGTCACGTCGTTCTGAAGCATCTCGTATGTAATCGGCGCGCGCGGGCTGCTGATGATCTTGCGCTCGTTCTTCCGCACGACGATGTCTTCGACTGGGTCGGTGTCAAAAAAGTAGAGCAGCGGAACCCTGTAATACGACGATAGCTTGCGCAGCACCGAGATAGAGGGCTCGACCTTGTCGGTCTCGATCTGGCTGAGGTATCCCTGCGAAAGCCCGGAGGCGTCCGCGACCTGCTTCAGCGTCGCGCCGCGCTCCTTCCTCAATTTTTTAACGCGCTGTCCAAGCATATTCCGTCGTCACCGTCTTTCCGTAGTTTTGCTTACCGGCGTTATCTATGATTATAACAAAAATTTCCAAATTTAATAGATAACGGCAAAAGGTTTATTGTGCAGAATATTTTATAATGCAAATATTTTCGTAATAACAAAAATCTTGCGCAGATAGGCCGTTCGCCCGACGCGCGCGAAAAGCCGCCTTATGCTAAAATTTATCCTTGTGCGGCGCGCACGCGAGCGCGCCCATACAGTGTTGCCGGAGGCGCGTACCAGTGACGGAAATTCCGTTCTTCGTCGATTTTGTATTCATAATATTCCCGCTCGCCGCCTTGGCTTCGGCGCTCCTCTACTGCCGCCGCGCCGAATGGCGGGCGAAGCGCGCGGAGGCGGAGGAACGTAAGAGATGAGCGCGGCGCTCGCCGTCTGCGCGCTCTACTTCGCCGTATTCATCGCAATAGGCTTCGCGGCCGACAGGCGCGGCTCGAAAACGGCGGAGAGCTTCTACCTCGGCGACCGCAATTTCGGCGCAGTGCCGACGGCGCTTTCCGTAGGCGCTTCCGACTCAAGCGGCTGGGTCTTCACCGGCGCGGTCGGCTTCGCATACATCTACGGCGCTTCTATGATGTGGATATGCGTAGGCTACACGCTCGGCATATTCTGCAACTACGCCTTCGTCGCGCCCGCCCTGCGCCGCTTCACGCGGCAGACCGGCGCGGCATCGCTCCCTCATTATTTCGCCCTGCGCTTCCCGGAGTGCGGCGCGCGCCTGCGGCTCGCCTCATCGGCGCTCATCGCCGTATTCTTCACAGTCTACGCCGCGGGCCAGCTCACGAGCGCCGGCAAGGTCTTCGAAGCCGCGGGCTTCAGCTACGGCGCGGCGGTTTGGGCCGCCGCCTTCGCGGCCACCTTCTACACATTCCTCGGCGGTTACAGGGCCGTCGTCTGGACAGACGTCGCGCAGGGCGTCGCCATACTCGCAGTGCTCGCGCTGTTCCCCGCGGCCTTCGTCATGCAGGCTGGCGGCTGGCACGCCTTCTGGGCGAAGCTCTGGGCGATAGACCCCGCGCTGCTCTCCGCGGGCGGCGGACACACCGGCGCTTCGGCCTTCGCCTTCGCCGCCGGGCTCGCCTCGGGCGGCCTCGGTCTCATGGGCCAGCCGCACATATTGCAGCGCTTCATAACGGCGCGCGACGATTCGTCTCTCGCGCACGCCGCCGTCCTCGGCGTCGCGTGGGTGCTCATACAGGCCTCGGGCAGCACGCTGCTCGGCCTCTCATGCCGCCTCATGCTCCCCTCCGTAGCAGACCCGGAGTTCGCCTTCCCTGCCCTCGTCATGCAGAAATACAATCCGATAATCGCGGGCGTCGTCGCCGCCGCGGTATTCTCCGCGATACTCTCGACGCTCGACTCGCTCATAGTGCTCACGGCGCAGACCGTCCATCTCGACATAATAGAGGGCGTATGCGGGCGTAAACTTTCAGAAAGCGACGCGAAAAAAGCGGCCCGCGCCGTCATCGCAGCCGCCGGCCTCGCCTCCGCGCTCGCCGCCGCCTCGGAGGCGCGCATGATATTCTGGTTCGTCCTCTACGCCTTCGCCGTCATGGGCGCGGCCTTCGCGCCGCCGCTGATCCTCTCGCTCCACTGGAAACGGACGACCGGGCGCGGCGCGCTCTGCGGAATGCTCACGGGCGTCGCCGTCAGCGTCATATGGTACAACGTCCTCTTCCTCAAGGCTCAGATGTACGAAATCCTCCCCGCCGCCGCGGCCTCCGCGCTTGCGACAGTTGCAGTCAGCCTGGCGGACGGACGGCGCGGGCGAGCGGGAATTATACGAAAGTAAAATTTATGAAAATGAAAAAATAAAAGCCGGAGCGCAGCGGACAGGGCGCTCCGGCTTCGCGCCGCCTCCGTCCGTGGGCCGGTGCGGCGCATTTGCATTGCTCTGCATAAACGCAACCTAAGCGTTTCAATTCGCGCGCCGAAACCCGGCGCGATTCCGTTTCTCCGCCGCGCCGCCGCGCTTTTCTTGCGCGGCAGGCTGCGGGAACGGCGCTATATCTGCCTTATGCACATAAGCGTTTCAACTCACGCGCCTGACTGCGGCGCGGCTTCTTTGTCCCGCGGACGAAAATTTATGAACGCGGACGGAGCGACGGGAAATCCTCCGTCCGCGTCGTTGTGCCTGCGAAGCGGAGGGAGCCGCTTCGTTTCACCGGCGCGGCCCCTGGACGGGAAGCGGGGACGCTTTTTATCCCGCCCGCGGCCGCGCCTGAATTTGTGTCAGATTTACTTCTTTCTGCGGAAAAACAGGGGAACCGCCGCGAGCAGCGCGAGCGCGCCGAAGCCAGCGGAGCATCCGCCGCCACCGCCGCCGGACGAGCCGGAGCCGCTGGATGAACCGCCGCTCTGTGCCTCCGCGACTACCCTTACTGGGAGGCTGAAGGTGAAGTCGATTGTGTCGTCGTTTTCATATTCCGGCGTTTCATTCGTCAGCGAAGAGAAATCCGTCGGATGGAGTTTCACTTGCATCGTCAGCGTAGTCTCGCCGATACTCTTTCCTGTCACGGTGATTTTCCCGCCGGCGTATTCCGCGCTGGCTATATTGCCGTCTGAGATAGAGAGGGGGCCAACTTCGTCTGCGCGCACAGCGCGGGCATCGCCGAACGCGCCATCCGGCGCAGTACCGCCTGAGGCCGACATTGCAGGCTTGAGTATTAAATCTATCTCAGCCGCTTTGTTTATTCCGACTTCAACGGCGCTCTGCGAGAGGGAGAGCCATGTGACGACGGAAGAGATGTCATTGATTGATGTCGCGTCGCCGCTGCCGGAACCTATTCCCTTCTCTGCTGTACTGTCCAGCCAGATGCAGTTACTCACAGTGTATGAGTTGCTGCCGGCGACACCGCCTATATTCTCCCCACTCTCAACATTGCCGTAATTGAAGCAGTTG
>DVKA01000087.1 GCA_018716365.1 Candidatus Caccocola faecipullorum | reverse complement strand
GAACGGCAGCGCCACGTCGTCGGAGACCACGAGTATGTCCGAAGGCTCGAGATTCTGGTAGCGAGCGGCCTCGCCGACGGAAAGTCCGCTGAGGTTCATGTACGTGTGCGGCTCGAGAAATCCGACGCGCTCGCCGCAGCATATCGCGGGCCCCCAGTACGCGCCGCGGAATTTTATCTGCGGTTCGCCGAGGCCGAGACGCGCGACGAAGGAGTCGACGATTATCCAGCCGGAGTTATGTCTTGTCCATACGTATTGATAGCCCGGATTGCCCAGGCCGACTATCAGTTTCATAAATGACAGGTCTTTCTATAAAATTGTCGGATTTTCCGCGAATCCGCAAAAAAACCGCGGCCCGGCCTCCGCCCCTCGAAGCGAGGGCGCGCGCCGGAATTTTCGCGCGGGGGAAGAAATCTCCCCCGCGGCGCAAACTTCCGCCGCGCAGGACGGGCGCAGCCGGGCCGCAGAAAACGGTCGAACGGAAGAGGTCTGGGTTATTCTTCCTTCGCGGCCTTCCCCTTCGCCACGACTTCGACTTCGGTGTTCTCCTCGGTCTCAGCCGGAGCCGCCTCAGCCTCTTCCTTCGGCTGCTCGACGTGGAGGACGAGCAGGTCGGCGTCGGTGACGGCGGTTACGCCCTCGGGAAGGGCGAGGTCTTTGACGAATACTTCGGAGCCGACCTCAAGGGCCTGGGCGTCGAATACGATTTCCTCGGGGATGTCGCTCGGCTGGACCTCGACGAGGATGGCGCGCTCGCCGTAGACGAGGACTCCGCCGTCGTCCTTGATGCCCTTGCAGAGCTCTTCGTTGATGACGCGGATAGGAACCTCGACCTTGATCATGTGTCCCTTGAGGACCTGATAGAAGTCGATGTGGATGACGCGGCGGGTAAGCGGGTGACGCTGTACGTCGCGGATAAGGGCGGTCGCGCTGCCTCCGTCGGCGAAGTCGAGCTCGATGAGCGTCGTCTCTCTGTGGGCGCTGTTCGCCACGGGCGCTACGGCTCTCGCGGAGATGACGCCGGCGAGTCCGTTCTTATATTCGGGACCGTAAAGGACGACGGGAAGCTGATCCTTGGAGCGGAGCTTGCGGCAGGTACCTTTGCCCGTCCCCTCTCTCTTCGTGAATTCGAGTTTTACAGTCTGATGCTTTGATGCCATGGTGTTTCCTCCTCAATGGTTTTAAAACTTTTATAAAAGATTTCTTCCGCCGGTTAACGGAACAAAATGCTTACGGAATGCTCGGAGTGGATTCTTCTCAGCGCTTCCGCGAAGAGCGGCGCGATGGGGAGCTGGCGGATCTTGTCGATCTTCTTGTGCTCCTTGAGCGGAATCGTGTCTGTGAGGACGACTTCCTTGATGACGGAGTCGCGCAGCCTGTCGATGGCGGGGCCGGAGAGGACGCCGTGCGTCGCGCAGGCGTATACTTCCTTCGCGCCTCTCTCCTTGAGCGCCTCGGCGGCCTTGACTATCGTTCCCGCCGTGTCGATGATGTCGTCGACGAGGACGCAGGTCTTGCCTTCGATGTTTCCTATTATCTCCATGACCTCGCACTGGTTCGCAACTTCATGCGAACGGCGTTTGTCGACGATGGCGAGGTCTGCGTTGTTCATCTGCCCCGCGAATTTGCGCGCGCGGACGACGCCGCCGATGTCAGGCGAAACGACGGTGACGAGCCCCTGCTCCATCTCGGTGGAAAGCGTTCTGCGGAAGTACGAGGCGAGAAGCGGGATTCCCGTGAGGTGGTCGACGGGGATGTCGAAGAAGCCCTGTATCTGTCCGGCGTGGAGGTCGGCGGAGATCACGCGGTCGGCTCCGGCCTTCTCAAGAAGGTTCGCTACCAGCTTCGCCGTGATAGGCTCGCGCGAGCGCGTCTTTCTGTCCTGGCGCGCGTAGCCGAAGTAGGGCATTACGAGGTTCACGTGGTAGGCGGAGGCTCTCTTGAGCGCGTCTACTATTATCAGAAGTTCGAAGAGGTGCTCGTTAGCCGGCTCGCAGGTCGGCTGTACGACATATACGTCCGCACCGCGCACGCTTTCCTCGATAGAGACGCCGATCTCCCCGTCTGAGAAACGGAAGAGCTTCGACGCCGAAAGCGGCACGCCGAGATTCATACAGATGTTTTCCGCAAACTGCGGGTCAGCGCTGCCGGAAAATATTTTTACCTCTCTCAATCCTGCGGACATATTATTTCCTCCTTAAGAAATAAGAACAAAGCCCCGGCGCTTCAGCTTCGGGACTTCCCGTCTGACTGCTTCTTCCTGCGCCTGTTGCTCCAGCCTTCTATATTGGTCTGTCGCGCGCGCCCGACGCCGAGGGCGCCGTCCGGGATGCGGTTCGTGATGACCGACCCCGCCGCGGTCGAGACTTCGTCCCCCACCTCGACGGGGGCTACGAACATCGTATCGCTGCCTATCAGGCAGTTGCTTCCTATCTTCGTCCTGTTCTTTTTAACGCCGTCGTAGTTGCAGGTTATCGTGCCCGCGCCTATGTTGGTGTTCTCGCCTATCTCGGTGTCCCCGATGTAGGAGAGGTGCGGCACCTTGGAATCCCTGCCGATGACGCTCTTCTTTATCTCGACGAAGCGCCCCATGTGCGCGTTCTCAAGCAGCTCGCCGTGCTCGCGCATGAACGAGAACGGCCCCGCCGAGGCCCTCGGCCCGACTGTCGAGTCGTTGAGGCGCACGGAGCCCTTTATATTCGCGTTTTCATGTATAACGGAGTTGCGCAGCACAGTGAAGCTGCCGATGAAAGCGCCGTCCTCGACGACGGTCTCGCCCCAGAGCTGCACGGAGGGATGGATTGTGACGTCGCGGCCGACCTTCACCTTAGGGCCTATCCAGACGCTCGACGGATCCATGCAGTGCAGGCCGTTGTCGCGCATCAGCGAAAGCACTATACGGTCGCGCATGATGCGCGCCGCGTTCGCCAGCTGTATCTGGTCGTTGATGCCGAGGAACTGCTCAGAATCGGCGGCGTGTACCGCTTCGACCTTGCCGCCGCGCGCCGCGATGAGGGCGAGAGCATCCGGGAGGTAATACTCTCCCTGCGCGTTGCTGCACGATATTTCGTCGATGACGGAGGCGAGCGCCTCTGTGCGGAATATGTACATGCCGCTGTTGACCTCGTGCACGTCGCGCTCGGCTTCAGTCGCGTCCTTGTGTTCGACGACGCGGACGCTTCCGTTTTCGGTTATCACGCGGCCGTAGCCGGTCGGGTCTGCGAGCGTGAAGCTGAGGAAGCTGCAGTCGTTGCCGCCCGAGGTATGGCGTTCTGCAAAATATTTAAGAGTTTCGGGGGTTATGAGCGGCGCGTCGCCCGCGAGCACGAGCACGTTTTCGTAGGCGCTCCACCATTCCTGCGCGAGCTTCGCCGCGTGGCCCGTGCCGCGCTGTTCGCGCTGCCAGATTATCGCTGATTCCGGGAAGTTTTCTCTGACCCAGCCCTCGACCGCTTCGCCTTCGTAGCCGACGACCACCGCCGTCTC
>DVKA01000086.1 GCA_018716365.1 Candidatus Caccocola faecipullorum | reverse complement strand
GAGACGGTCGGCGAGCTTGATGAGCACGACGCGGATGTCCTTCGCCATTACGACGAACATCTTGCGGAGGTTCTCCGCCTGATATTCCTCGACGGACTTGAACTGTAATTTTCCGAGTTTGGTGACGCCGTCGACGAGCGTCACGACGTCCTCGCCGAAGCGCTCTTTCAGCTGCTCGCCGGTAAAGCTCGTGTCTTCGAGCACGTCGTGGAGCAGAGCCGCGATTATCGTCTCGCGGTCCATCTCCATGCCCGCGAGTATCGAGGCTACGCTGACGGTATGGATTATGTACGGCTCGCCGGTGTAGCGGCGCTGGCTGCCGTGCGCCTCGGAGGAGAAGACGAAGGTCTCGCCGATCGCCTTCATGTCGTCTTTGGGCATATAGAGCGAGGCCTTGCTCCACAGGTCCTGCCATGCGAGGCGGAGCGATGTGACGCGCTGGTCCTCAGGTATGCGTCCCCAGTAGCCTTCCATGAGGGCGCGGTTTTCCCTTTCTCCGATTGAAAATCCTCTGGTGCCGCCTATTTCAGAAAGATGAGCCGACCTGACGTTGACGGCGCCGTTTTTCTTTTCTTCGCTCACTGCCGACCGCCCTCTTTCATTCTGTTTTTGATTCACGCGCTACCATTTTTTCAAGAACGAACTGGAGCGACGTGACGTTGCGCCACGTGTCGAGCCGCGGCTTATAGACCCAGCCGTCCAGCCAGCCGCATCCGCCGCTGAACATATCCGCAGCACCGAACGCCAGCAGCGAAACCGGCCCCAGGGAGACCTTTACATGCTTGCCGCCCTTGCCGAGCGGCGAAAGCGACATTTTGCCGTTGTATGGCGCGTAGAGCATAGGCGCGGGATTGTCCATTCCGAAGGGCCCAAGCGCGGAGGCCTCGGTCCACGTCTTCATGTCGAGGTTGGCCGGGTTCCAGAAGAGCAGCTCTTCTTTCTCGCCGACGACCTTGACGCCGGAGAGGATTTCTTCCATCTTCTCCCGCACCGTCTGCCAGTTCTCCATCTTTACGCTGAATCCCGCAGCGAGACGGTGGCCTCCCCATGTGTTGAGGAGCGGCGCAAGCTGCTTGAGCACGCCTACCGCGTCGCCGCCTGCGGGCATACGCAGAGTGCCGCGCATTATACTGCCGCCGACTGAAGCGGCGAGCGCGACCGGCGCGTTCCTGTCGCCGCATATGCGGCTTGCGACGCTGCTGAGCACGCCGACGGACCAGTCGTCGCTCGTCAGCACATATCTGAATTTGTCATCGGCGAGGTTGTCTACCTGTTCGAGTATCTTCGTGGAAAGCTCGCGCCGCCTGCGGTTCAGCGCGATGAGTTTGCCGACCTTCCCGGCGAGGTCTTTGCCGGGGAAGAGCACTTCAACGGCCAAGTCGGCCAGATACAGCCGCCCCGCCGCGTTGAGGCACGGAATGACGCGCATTGCAAGATCTTCCGTGTCTATCGACGACGGAGATATTCCGAGCTGTTCCATCAGAAGGTTGAGCCCGGGACGCGCCTTAGAGCGTATGGAATTTATGCCCTCGCGCACAAGCGCGCGGTTCAGTGAGGAAGAGAGCGAAACGCAGTCCGCTATCGTCGCAAGCGCGACGACGTCGAGAAGTTTCATAAGCTGGCGGCGCGGCATGAGTTCGTTCTGCCATATCCAGCACCACAGAACGGCCGTCGCGCAGAGGCGTTTAGCGGTGCTGTCGCCGCATATCTGCGGGTTTACGAGCGTGTCGCTCCCGGCGCGCTTTCCTTCGACAAGATGATGGTCGAAAATTACGACGGGAATGCCGTTTTTCTTGAGAATATCGACGGATTCGACGTCCTGAGTGCCGCAGTCGACTACGATGACGAGGTCGCATTTGCGCTTCGCAATGACCTGCGCGACGTCTTTGTGCAGGCCGTACCCCTGATTGAAGCGGTGCGGAATGAAGTAGCGCACGTGCGCTCCTTTCGAGAGCGCAAGTTCCATCGCTATCGCGGTCGCAGATATTCCGTCAACGTCGTAATCGCCGTAGACGACGACGTCCGACGACGGTCCGAGGCCGCGCACCAGCGTTGCGGCGGCGGCGTTGTCGGCCCCCAGGTCGAGCTTTTCAAGAAGCCGCGGCAGATAAGGCGAAAGCCAGTTCTCCACCTCTTTGGGCATAACGTCGGCCGTCAGGCCGCGCATCTCAAGCAGAGACGCCTGAAAGGGAGAACAATTGAACTTTGCCGCTATCTGCGCCGATACTTCCGTCTGCGTGTGTATGTTGAGAGAATCCTTGGCGCAGCGAACAACCAATGATTATTCCGCCGTTTCCGTGCGCTGTTCGCCGCTCGTCTGCTCCGCCGTGGCGGCCGCCTGCTGCTTCACCGTTACGGAATCGAGTATCGCTTTCTTTTCCTGTTCGAGCGCGGCTATTTTGTCGTCCTTTTCCTTGAGCTGTTTCTTAAACTTCGAGCGCACCTCGAAAACCGAGAAGAGTGAGAAGAACCACATGACCGCGGCTCCCGTCGAGAAAAGCACGACCTCCCACACTCCCTGCGGCAGCGTCCACTGCCAGAAGGCGAACTTTACCGTGACGTCGCCTATATTCTGAAAGGCAAAGAGAGCGGAAAGGAACATGGTAAGCACAATAGCGAGCACGTAACTTTTCAACGAAAATCCCTCCTGCGGCGCGGGCCGCGAAATCCGCCCTGCGCCCCATCTTCATATACAGCACATATAATACCATAAGACAAAAAAAATCTCTCCCACAACAGGCTGTGGGAGAGATTTTCTGTATATGCGGAGAAGTTTTAGTACTTGGGCGAGCGCAGGTACCATATGACAAGCAGTCCGCCCGCGATGCATATCGAGCTGTACGTACCGGCGACGATGCCAATGAGGAAGGCAAAGGCGAAGTTGCTGATGACCTCGCCGCCCCAGATGTACATCGCGATGATCGGAAGCAGCGTCGTGAGTGAGGTGTTGATGGTGCGCGAGAGCGTCTGGTTGATGGACCTGTTCACGAGCACATCTATGCCGAGCGTGCGCACGTCGGACCAGTTTTCCCTGACGCGGTCGAGGACGACTATCGAGTCGTTCAGCGAGTAACCCGCGATGGTGAGGATGGCCGCGATGAAGGTTACGGAAATTTCCTTTCCGGTAAGGCTGTACGCTCCGAGCATTATTATTACGTC
>DVKA01000085.1 GCA_018716365.1 Candidatus Caccocola faecipullorum | reverse complement strand
CTGACCTCTTCCGTGTCAAGGAAGCGTTCTACCTCTGAACTAACCGCCCAACAAGCAGATATTTTACAGATGGAGGGGCTTTCTGTCAACACCTTTTTACACGCGGTTGAAAGAAAAATTTTCCAGCTTCTCCGAGCGCCGGCGGAGGGGCGGGCGAGGCGGAATTATAATATAATAGCGCGTGGATAAATACGTTAGGAGGGGTTTGTGTGAAGACCATAACCCTGTCGCATTATACGATGAAGGACATCAACCCCGCGCCGTGGAGGCAGACGTGGGACAATCTCGTGCATTTCGCCTCGCGCATGGCGCCGAAGCTCGCGCCGCTCGGCTTTCAGCTCAAGCTGCGCAGGGCGGAACTTGAGGAGCTTACGCAGGACAATCTCATGACGGCGAACATGGTGACTATCGCCTGCCCGGAGAACGACACGCCGGAGACGCCTATCGAGAATCTGCTGATGCTGGAGCTCGACTTCACGCCGTGCGAAGAGTGCCGGACGCCGGACGGTCAGGAGTTCCCGTGCCGCACTTTCACAAGTTTCGGCGGCGAGGTCTGCCAGGCGCTGCCGGAGGAGTTTTTCATGGAGGCGGCTCTGCGCGTCGCCTTCAAGTCGCAGCATGAATGTTCGTGCCACTGCGGCGACTGCGGAAGCGGCAGCTGCGGCGGATGCGCGGACGAAGGAGGACATGACGATGGCGAAGCTGGTCATAACCACTAAAGGCGGAGACAAGGGGACGACGTCGCTCGCAAACGGCGAACGCGTAGCGAAGGACGACCGCCGCGTGGAGCTTTATGGGACGATGGACGAATGTCAGGCCGCGCTCGGAATGGCACGCGCCTTCTGCGAAGACGGCAGGACGGCGGAAGATATTTATTTTATCGAAGATTATCTTTTCGGCGCGATGGCGTATTTTGCCAAGTGCGATTACGACGAGCCGGACCCGATGATTCTCGAAAATATTTCCGACCGCGTGAAGGACGCCCTGCCGGACGACACGATGGCCTTCGTGCGCCCCGGAGATACGAAGTGCGGCGCGGCGCTGCACCTCGCGCGCACGATCGCGCGTCGCGCTGAACGCGCGGCCACCCCGCTCTTCCGCGACGGGGAGATAAGCGAGCAAAGCTACAAGTTCCTGAACAGGCTCTCGGACGTGATTTATCTGCTGTCGCTGAAGGTCGACGCCGATTCCAAGAAATAACGCAGTTTACGTAAAACGCCGCCGCGGGATATACGCGGCGGCGTTTTTGTATTTTATGGACGGCGGCGGAGGTTTTACGATTTTTTTTCCGTTTCATCCTCCGACGAGAATCTTTTCCAGAGGCGTTTGAAGCGCTCTTCGATGCGCTGTTCCGCGCCGAGCCTGCCGGGGTAGTAGAAGCGGCGCACTTCTGGAAGATAGGCCTGCGGCGTCCAGTGGGCGGGGCTGTCGTGCGGGTAGACGTAGCCTTCGCCGTCGTTGCGCAGGTGGCTGGGGACTTCCATTATCTTGCCGTCGCGCACGTTTTTTTGCGCCGCGGCTATCGCGAGGTAGGCGCTGTTGCTTTTCGGCGCGGCGGCCAAGTATATGACGGCTTCGCCGAGTATGATGCTGGCCTCGGGCATTCCGACGCGGTCTACCGCGGCGGCTGCGTTCTGCGCGACGACGAGCGCCATCGGGTCGGCGAGGCCGACGTCCTCTGAGGCTAGGATGCAGAGGCGGCGCGTAATGAAGCGCAGGTCGTCGCCCGCTTCGAGCATCCGCGCGAGCCAGTAGAGCGCCGCGTCGGGGTCGGAGCCGCGGATGCTTTTGATGAGCGCAGAGATGACGGCGTAGTGGTCGTTCGAGTCGCGGTCGTAGCGCTGTATCGCGCGGCCCGTGCTCTGCGCGATTATTTCTTCGGTGAGGACGGAGCCGCCGCCCATCGCCGCGGCCGAGACGGAGGCTTCGAGCCGCGTCAGCGCCTGCCGAGCGTCGCCGCCCGCGAGGGCCGCTATTCTTTTGAGCAGCTTTCTGTCCGCCGTCACGCCGAGGCGTCCGAGGCCGCGCTCTTTGTCGTTCAGCGCGCGTTCGAGCAGCGCGCATATATCCTCGGCGCGGAGCGGTTCGAGCGTGTAGACGACCATGCGCGAGAGCAGCGTCTTGTTTATCTCAAACCATGGATTTTCCGTAGTCGTGCCGACCAGTATCAGCCCGCCCGCCTCGACGGAGGGGAGCAGGACGTTCTGCTGTTTTTTGTTGAAATGGTATATCTCGTCTACGAAGGCTATTGCGGAGCGCCCCGTCGCGGCCTTCGACGCCGCTGCCTCGTCAAGCAGGTCGCGCAGAGTCTCGACCTTCGCGCTGACTGCGTTTATCTCAAGCAGCTCGCGGCCCGTGACCTTAGCCATGAGCCGGACGAGCGTCGTCTTGCCGACGCCGGGCGGGCCGTAGAGTATGCAGCTCGGCACCTTGCCGCCTTCGAGCATGAGGCGCAGCGCCCTGCCGCGTCCCAGTATGTGGCTCTGCCCCGCGTATTCGTCGAGCGAAGCCGGCCTCATGCGCTCGGCGAGCGGGACTTCAAAGCGAAGCGGCTCCGTCTCGCCGAAGAGGCTGTTTTCTGCCATGTCTATATTTTCTTGCGCTCCAGATAACGCTGAAGGTCGAGCGAATTTTTAGGCGCGCCGAGCGGCTCTTCGCACTCGGTTACGATTTCGGCGAGCGGGAAGCGCGGCGCGAGGAAGCGGCGCGCGGCTTCGTGCAGCGGCAGCCCCATGTACGCGGTGTCGAGCGAGGGATTTTTCTTCCAGTCGTCGGGAGAGAGCGTCCTCTCAGGCTCTATGAAAATTTTGCCTACGCCGAGCGCCGCGGCGCGCGCGAGCCAACAGTCAACCGTCGGCGACGGGTCGGCGGGCAGCGCGAAGGTCAGCGCCGAGGCGTTGACGAGCCAATGCTCGCTCTTACGCGCGTAGATTTCGCGGTATTCCCACGGGACGAGCGGCTTGGGCTCGCGCAGCTCCGCGACGAGATCGGTCATCTTCGGATACATGACGTCGGCCCACGCGCCCCACTCGGGATTTTCACGCTGGACGAGCACGGCGCGCATTCCGGCGCGGCGCGCGCCCTGAAGGTCGTAAAGGAAGTCGCCGACGTAGACGCAGCAGCGCGGGTCCGCGCCTATCGCCTCCGCCGCGGCGTAGAGGGCGCGCGGGTCCGGCTTGACCCAGCGGGAGTTGTCGCGCCCCCACGTTTTTTCCGGCAGCTCGACGCCTATCACCTCTGCTCCGCGTTTTATGACCTCCATGCAGTTTCTTGAGACGACGCAGTAGGGCACATCGTTCTCGTTGAGCCACGCCAGAAGCTCAAGCGCGCCAGCGACGGGCTCGGCCTTCTCCGCGCCGGCCATTTCGAGAGCGACGAGCTCGGCGAAAAATTCCCCGCGCACATCGGGCGCGAGCGTGCCGGCCTCTTCGAGAAGCATGGCGCGCCTGCCGCCGTAATATTTTTCGCGCAGCGGCGTAAAGTCGAGCCGCGTCTCCGCGATCACTCCGTCCCAGTCGAGAATGAAGCCCGAAGCGCCCGCCGGAGACCAGAAGGGCGATTTTATTTCTATATTCATGGCAGTCCTCCAAAAAGCAAAATCCAGTCAACGGATAAATAATAAAACGCGCCCCGCGCGGAGTGCGCAGGACGCCACGCAACTATATTATAGCTCAAATTACCAGATAATTTTCGCGGACGATGAAAAAACGAAAAGGCCGCGCAGGCGGCGAAAAGGCAAAATAAAACCCCGCGGGGCCGTGTATGGGAGGCCTTGACCCGTTCCTAAGAGGATATAGGCTAAATGTCCGCCTAACTTGGTCGATGCTTGAAGCATCTCCGCCGCCGTCGGACGAAGTGCCTAACGGGATCAATTTGTTGGCTCAAGACTCACCCCATATCACACGTACTCAGCAGGGCGAAAGATTAAATATCTAATCTCTGGATATGATTATAACCGCGATATGAAAAAAAACAAGTGGCGCGCGGCCCCTCCGCAGTTTTTTCGCGCTCCGCGCGCCAGCGCGTCAGTTTCCCGAAGCGAGAGCCGCGAGCTCGTCGCGCAGGTTGTCGCGCAGCCACAGGCCGACCTCCGGCGAGGCCAGCATCTCGCGGTCGCCGTCGAGCGCCTCGACGATCTCGTCGGTGTCGAGCGTAAACTCCCTGCCGTCCATGATGTGATGATATTTCCAGCGGACGAGCGGCGCGCCCATGACGAGCGTCATCACCGTCGACGGCATATCGCCGAGCGGCGGGCGGTCTACGCTGCTCAGACTGAAGGTCGCCGTCACCGTCGTCCCTACCCCTACCGTCGAATCTATCGTCAGAGCGCCGCCGCAGAGCTCGGCAGACTGGCGCAGGAACGGCAGCCCCATGCCGACACGCCGCGTCGTCCGCGTCGTCGTGAACGGGTCCGTCACCTTTGCGACGAACTCGGGGCTCATGCCGCGCCCGTTGTCCTTGACGGCGAAGAGAAGCAGATCCTTCTCCACGCTCTCCTCTATCGTTATCTCGACCTCCGTGGCTCCGGCCCTCGTACTGTTCTCCGCTATGTCGAGCACGTGCGCCGAAAGATCCTCAAGCATTTTAAAATTCCTCCTCGCCATCCGCCGCACGGCGGTATTTACAAATGATTTATACAATTCGCTCTTCTTAATAGTATAATCATATCATGTTGTAAAAGAGTTTGTTATCATCTCGACTGAGGGGGCTCTTCTTTTTTGATAAACATCGGCATACACGGACATTTCTACCAGCCGCCGCGGGAAGACCCGTGGACGGGCGCCGTGCTCCGAGATCCGACTGCGGAGCCCGCGCATGACTGGAACGAGCGCGTATGCGCGGAATGCTACACTCCGAACAGCTGCGCGAAACTCCTCGACGCGGACGGACGCATCAGGGCGGTCTTCAACAACTATTCGAAGCTGAGCTTCGACTTCGGCCCGACCCTCCACAGATGGATCGAGGGCAATTATCCGACTCTCAACGGAATCATCATCAACTCAGGCGAACGGGCGATGGCCCAGGCCTACAACCATATCATAATGCCGCTGGCGACGGAGCGCGACAGGCTCACACAGACCGTGTGGGGCGCAGAGGACTTCAAATACCGCTACGGGCGCGAACCCAAAGGCATGTGGCTGCCCGAGTGCGCCGTAGACACGCCGGCGCTTGAGACACTCGCCTCGTGCGGCATCGAATACGTGATACTCGCGCCCTCGCAGTGCAGAGCGGTAATCACGGAGGCCGGAGCGGTCGAAACGCCCGGCGGCGCGAACCTCGACGTGACGCGCCCCTACCGCTGCGAGCTTCCGTCCGGGCGCGCGATAACCGTCGTCTTTTATCACGCCGGCATAGCGCGCGACATAGCTTTCGGCGGCCTGCTCGACAACGGCGACGCGTTCAAAGAAGCGATGGTGAAGGCCGCGGCCGAAGGCGAGGACCGCCTTCTGATAACGGCTACCGACGGCGAAAGCTACGGGCATCATCACAAATTCGGGGAGATGGCGCTCGCGCGCCTCTTCGAGCTGACCGAGGCCGACAACCGCGTCGCCACTCCGCCGCTTGACGAATTCCTCGAAAAGCACCCGCCCGAGGCAAGATGCGTCATCGTCGAGAAATCGTCGTGGTCGTGCGTCCACGGCGTGGAACGCTGGCGCTCCGACTGCGGCTGCCACACCGGCGGCGGCGAGGGATGGAACCAGAAATGGCGCGGCCCGATGCGCGAGGCGTTCGACGCGCTCGCCGTTTCGCTCGACGGGCTTTACGAGGCCGAAGTCTCGAAATTCGGAGACCCGTGGCGGCTGCGCAACGAGGCGATAGAGCTCTACAAATGCGGGCTGCCGCTTACCGCCGAGGAGATACGCGAGAACAGGAAGGCGTTCTTCGCCGAAAGGTTCGGCGGCCTGACGGACGCCGAAGCGCATATGCTCTCGTCGCTCGTGGAAATGCAGCGTATGCGTATGTTCATGTACACATCGTGCGCGTGGTTCTTCAGCGACGTCTCCGGCGTCGAGGCGCGCCAGATGCTCTCATACGCGCTGCGCGCCGCGGAGATAGCGGAGGAAGTCTCAGGGCGCAGGGACTACGTCGCCCCGCTTATGGAAAATCTCAAAAAAGCAAAAGGCAACACGAAAGATTATCCCGACGCAGCTTCGGTCATAACAAAGTGCGTCGCGCCGCGCGCCGAACTTGAGGAGCTTGCGGCGGAGGAAGAAGAAACGGATAGATTGGAGAAGATGAACGAAATGAGATACGGAAACAACCTCGCGGCCTCGCTGCTTGAATCGCTGGACAGCGACCCCGCGTTCAGAAACACCGCCTATTTCTCGATGGAGATAGCGCTGAAGCCGGAGATACCGACATACTCGGGCGGCCTCGGCGTCCTCGCGGGCGACATTCTGAAAAGCGGCGCGGATATGGGCGTCCCGATGGTCGGCATCACGCTGCTCTATAAAAAAGGCTATTTTGCGCAGAAGATAGACAAGAACGGACGCCAGACGGAATATCCCGTGGACTGGAATCCGCGCGACTTCATGACGCAGCTTCCGAACCGCGTAACCGTTACGATGAACCACAGGCCCGTCACCGTCGGCGTATGGACCTACACGCTCGTCGGGCAGTCGGGGCACAAGCTTCCGATTCTCTTCCTCGACACGGACCTTCCCGAGAACACCCCCGAGGACAGGCAGTTCACGGCGGAGCTCTACGGCGGCGACAACCGCTACCGCCTCTGCCAGGAGCTGATACTCGGCATCGGCGGCCTGCGCATACTGCGCGACCTCGGATTCCGCAACATCAGAACCTTCCACCTCAACGAAGGACACGCTGGATTCCTCACGCTCGAACTGCTCCGCGAGCAGGGCTACGGAGACATCGAGAAGGTCAAGAACCAGGTTATTTTCACGACGCACACGCCGGTCGCCGCTGGACACGACTTCTTCTCCTACGACCTAATCAACGAAGTGCTCGAAGGCAACTTCGGGCAGATACTGCGCCAGCACATCGGCGGCAGCGGCCTCTCGATGACCGACCTCGCGCTCAAGTTCAGCCGCTACGTCAACGGCGTTTCGCACAAGCACGCGATGGTCAGCCGCGAGATGTTCGGCGACCAGTCGATAGACTGGATAACGAACGGAGTCCACTCGACGACTTGGACATCGCCATCGTTCGCGCGCGTCTACGACCGCCACATCCCGGGCTGGGGCAACGACCCGTCGCGCCTCATGCAGGCGCTGCATATCCCCGACGACGAAATATGGAACGCGCACCAGTCGGCGAAGATGAAGCTGCTCGCATTCGTCCTCGAAGAGACCGGAATCGAGCTCGACCCAGACGTGCTGACGATAGGCTTCGCGCGCCGCGCCGCTACCTACAAGCGCGCCGACCTCGTGTTCACAGACGTAAAACGGCTCGTCGAGATAGCGGGCGGCAAGGTGCAGTTCATCTTCTCGGGCAAAGCGCACCCGCACGACGAGCCCGGCAAGGATATGCTCCAGCACATCAACCAGGTCTCGAAGGAGCTCGGCGCGAAACTCCCAGTCGTCTTCATCGAGAACTACAACATGGGCCCCGCGAAGCTCATAACCTCCGGCGTAGACCTCTGGCTCAACACTCCGGTGCGCCCGCGCGAAGCCTCCGGCACAAGCGGGATGAAGTGCGTCCACAACGGCGTCATGAACTTCTCCGTGCTCGACGGCTGGTGGATAGAGGGCTGCATCGAGGGCAGGACCGGCTGGGCGATAGGCCCCGAGCCGACGGAGAACGGCCTCGTCGAGTACAACGAAGCCGAGGACGCCGTCGACCTCTATAACAAGCTCGAACAGAAGATAATCCCGACCTACTACGAGAACCGCAGGGAATGGATCAAGATGATGAAGCTCGCTATCGCGATCAACGCAAGCTATTTCAATACGCATAGGGTGGTGCATGAATACTGTGAAAAAGCCTATGGTACTGTTTTCCGCGGACACTAATAAAGAAATCCATCAGGAGAAGACGCCGCAGATAAAGGCGCTCCATGTTTCGCCCGAGTGCGCGCCGCTCTCGAAGAAGGGCGGCCTCGGCGACGTCGCCGGAGCGCTGCCCAAGGCGCTGCGCCGCGCGGGAATAGACGCGCGCGTGCTGACGCCAGCGTGGCCCGGCGTCCTCGACAGGGCTCGCGACATGGGCGCGCTTCCGCAGAGGCCTCTCGGCACCGTCTCAGCCGCGATAAACTGGCGCTCCGTCTCGGCGCGCGTCTGGCGTGCGAACGTCGCGGGCACGCCGGTCTATCTGCTTGAAAACGACGAACTCTTCTCGAACGAGGCGATTTACCCGGAAGCGCTCAACGCAGAGACGGCCGAGCCCATGCTCTTCCTCTCGTTCGCGGCGATGGAGCTCGAAAACGCAGCGAAGTGGAAGCCCTATATAATCCACTCGCACGACTGGCCGACGGCGGCCGTGCCCTCCGCCCTGCGCTGGCACAGGCACTACGCCGCGAACGCCGCCGACTACGACACCGTCTACACGATACACAACATCGCGCACCAGGGGCTCTTCTCCTACGACTGCCTCAACGGCTGGGGCTTCCGCCCCGACTCGTACTGGGGGACGTTCGAGTTCTACGGGCAGGTGAACCTCATGAAGGGCGCGGTCAACAACGCCGACGCGGTGACGACCGTGAGCCCGAGCTACTCGTGGGACATCCAGACGCGCGACGGAGGTTTCGGCCTCGACGGCGTCATGGCGGCGAACAAGCACAAGCTGCGCGGCATACTGAACGGCATAGACTACGACATATGGAACCCGCGCACCGACGCGCTCATCCCCGCACACTACGGCGCGGACGACATGGAAGGCAAGAAGGGCTGCCGCCGCGCGCTGATGGAAAAATTCGGCTGGAACGACGACGGGCGTCCGCTCGTCATCTTCGTCGGGCGGCTCACAGAGCAGAAGGGCATCGACATAATGCTCGACGCGCTCGCGCGCTTCATGCCCGACAGGATATACGCGCTCATCATCGGCAGCGGCAGCGATATGTTCAACCGCCGCCTCGAAGACTTCCGCGCGGCGCACGCGGAGAGCGTGCGCACCGTCACCGGCTTCAGCGAAGAGACGGCGCACCTCGCATACGCGGGCGGAGACATTCTCGCAATGCCGTCGCTCTTCGAGCCGTGCGGCCTTTCGCAGCTCATCGCCTTCGCCTACGGCACGATACCGGTCGCGCGCGCGACGGGCGGCCTCGCCGACACCGTCATCGACGCGGACGGCTCGCCGGACGGCACCGGCTTCCTCTTCACCGACTACCGCATCGGCGAACTCGAAGAGGCGCTGAACCGCGCCCTTTCGGCGAAATACGACGCGGAGCGCTGGCGCAGAATCATGCGCAGCGCGATGAAGAGCGACTTCTCGTGGAACGCCGCGGCTGCGGAATACGCGGAACTTTACAAAAAAGTTTTAAAGTCAGAATAGGGAAAATAAAGGCTGAGACTGATAAAACGCCGCTCCGGCGATAGACGTATCGGGGCGGAGCAATTATAATAAAGGTCAGAGAGAAACGGAAAGTCAGCCATATTCAACAAAATATCCTTAAAGAGAGGGAGGAAATTATCATGATCCACGGGAAATACGGACGCGTCCTCGGCATGATCCTCGCGGGCGGAAAAGGCGAACGGCTTATGCCCCTGACGCGTTACCGTGCAAAGCCGGCGGTGCCCTTCGCTGCGAAATACCGCATCATCGACTTCGCGCTCTCGAACATGGTAAACAGCGGTCTGTTTTCAATCTATTGCCTCATCCAGTTCAAAAGCCAGTCGCTCCACGAGCACATAGGCAAGGGATGGCAGTTCGGCGACGCTCTTCGCGGCAGAGACTTCTTCATCAACGTCGTCCCCGCGCAGATGTGGGACGGCGAGCGCTGGTACGAGGGCACGGCCGACGCGATATTCCAGAACATGCACCTCGTCACGCTCTTCGACGCCGACCGCGTCTGCATCTTCGCTGCGGACCACATCTATAAGATGGACGTCGAGCAGATGCTTGCTTATCACATGGACAACAACGCCGACGTTACGGTCGCGGCGTACGTCGTCCCCTCCTCCGAGGCGAGCCAGTTCGGCTGCATCGCCACCGACGAGACGGGACGCATCATAGATTTCGTAGAAAAGCCCGCCGTTCCGCCGGAGATTCCCGGACGCCCCGGCTTCAGCTACGTCTCCATGGGCAACTACATATTCGAGCGCGAGACTCTCGAAGAGTCCGTCCTCTCCGACAGCGAGCGCAAGGACAGCAAGCACGACTTCGGCCGCGACATACTGCCGCGCCTCTTCGGCACGCACAAGCTCATGGCCTACGACTTCTCGACCAACGTGCTGCCGGGCGACGACAAGCCGTACTGGAAGGACGTTGGAAGCATCAAGGCCTACTGGGAGGCGCACATGGACCTTCTGCGCCACGAGTCGCCGCTTTCGCTCTACAACCCGCAGTGGCCGATAAGAACGGTCTCCTACTCCGACCCGCCGGGATTCACCTATCCCGACAAGGACCACTCCTGCTCGGTAGACGGATGCCTCCGCGCCGAAGCGAGCCGCGTCCTCGGAGC
>DVKA01000084.1 GCA_018716365.1 Candidatus Caccocola faecipullorum | reverse complement strand
GAGCTGTCCCCCAAACAGCGCGCCATAGCTCCGATAGCGGCCTTCACAGCGAAGGGCGACATGCCGAAGCTCAGGACCGCGCTTGAAAAAGGGCTGGCCGCGGGGCTGACCGTCAACGAGATAAACGAAGTCCTCATACAGATGTACGCCTACTGCGGCTTCCCGCGCAGCCTGAACGCTATAAACGGCTTCATGGCGCTGGTGGACGAACGCGCCGAAGCGGGGATAAGAGATCCGAGAGGCGAAGAACCGAAGATACTTCCGCGGGACGCGGACAGAGACAAAATCGGCGCTGAAAACCGCGACAAGCTCGTCGGCCGCAGCTACAAGGCCGCGAACGCCGCCTTCGCGCCGGGCATCGACATGTTCCTCAAAGAGCATCTATTCGCCGACATCTTCGAGCGCGGCGTACTCACGTGGCAGGAGCGCGAAATAGCGACAGTCTCCGCGCTCTCCGCGATAAGCGGCGCCGGGGCGCAGCTGCGCTCGCACACCGGCAACACGCTCAACACCGGCGTGACGCCCGCGCAGATGGAAGACCTCGCGCGCACGCTTAAAGCCGAAGTCGGCGAAGCCGAGGGCGCGGCGGCGGAGCAGGCGCTGAAAGAGGCGCTCGCCGCGAGAAAATAAGACTTCTCCTAAAATTTCCCATATACCCAAACGCGATGGCGCGGAGCGAAAAAGCCCCGCGCCTTCGCGCGTTCAGCCCGCGCGCGCGAAATTATGGAAACGACGGCGAGCCGGGGCGCGCGCCGCCGCGTCCGCAAAACGACGCGGAACCGCCGCGCCATTCGCCGCCTTCGCGCGCTCTCCACGGCGCGCCGGAAATTTTACAAGTTTGCAACAATCCGCAAGAATGCGCCGCCGAAGCGCAACGTTACGCCGCTCCCGCGTCATACTGCCGTAAGGCGCGCGCTCTACAATTACGCCGTAAACGAGAGGGAGGCGCGAAAACGCCGAACCCCGAAAAAAATCTCAAAGGAGAGAAAAGAACATGAACATGACAGTAATGGCGCTCGCCGCGGCAGCGGCGGTAACGGCAACGGCTTTCGCCCATCAGGCGCACGCGGCGGAACAGGCGAAAAATCCCTTCGGCCTCGTCTATCGCGGCGCGATAACGAAAAACGAAGCGGGCAAGGTCAACATCCACCCCGTGAACTACGACCTCAACGGCATAAAGATAGCCGCCAACGTCTACACGCCCGCGGGCTACGACAAATCGAAAAAATATCCCGCCGTCGCAGTCGCCCACCCCAACGGTGGCGTAAAGGAACAGGTCGCGGGCCTCTTCGCGCAGCGCTTGGCGGAGCTCGGCTACGTGACGATAGCGGCCGACGCGGCCTTCCAGGGCGCGAGCGGCGGCGAACCGCGCAGCAAGGACGTGCCCTTCTACCGCACCGAAGACATCCACGGCATGGCCGACTACCTCTCTTCGTATCCCGGCGTAGACGCTGACCGCCTCGGTGTCCTCGGAATATGCGGAGGCGGCGGCTACACGCTGAACGCAGCGAAGTCCGACAAACGCTTCAAAGCCGTCGCGACGCTCAGCATGTTCAACAGCGGCCTCGTGCGCCGCGAGGGATACATGAGCTCGCTGGCGAACACTGTAAACGAACGTATGAAGGCCGCCTCCGACGCGCGCGCCGCGGAGCTTCATGGCAAAATGAGCTACTCCGGCGAAGTCGACTTCGACGCGCTCACAGACGAAGCGATAGCGAAAATCCCGACCGACCTCTACCGCGAGGGAATGATCTACTACGGCAGGACGCACCGTCATCCGAACTCCACCTTCCGCTACACCACCGCGAGCCTTATGGAGCTGATGAGCTGGGACGCGACCGACCAGATAAAGCTCATCGACGCGCCGCTGCTCATGATGGCCGGAGAGAAAGCCGACTCGCTCTACATGACGCTCGACGCCTTTGCCAAAGCGACCGGCACGAACGATAAAGAGCTCTACCTCGTCCCCGGCGCGACGCACATCAGCACCTACCACGTCCCCGAGTACGTCGAGCTTGAAACGGCGAAGCTCAAGGAATTCTTCGGCAAACATCTATAATAGCCGCCGCGCGCGGAAAAGTGAAAAAATCATTTCCCGCCGGATGAAGGGAAACTGAAAAAATCACTTTTCCTCAAGCACACGAAAACTAAAAAATCGTCTCTGCGTAAAACAACCCCGCGTCCGTAAATTTCGGAAGCGGCGGATGCTTTGCGCGCCAGCAGCAACGCATGGGCGCGAGCGGCTGTTTGAGGGAGAAAGCCGCGCGCCGCGGCGTTTTCGCTGAACTGCCGCCGCCTTCGTCGCGCGGCGGATGTCGCGTAAACATGACATTTTTACGCTGAATACATGACATCGCCGCCGCGTTTGCGCCGGTTGGTGCAGGCGCACCCGTTTCCTTCGGTTTCACGCGCGCGGCACGGCGCGGCGGAGTTTTCCGCAATTTGCGGCGCGCGCCGCGAATCGCCGCGTTTTTCTGCGATTCGCCTTCTTTACGATGAATTTACGAAAAGCTCTTGAATTTCCGCCGCTTGGTACTAGAATATGCGTTCTCAAAAGCGCGCGGCGTTCGCGCCGCTCGCGGAGAACTTTGGAGGCGCGTCGCTATGGTTAAGGATTTGACGGCGGGGAGTCCGGCGCGGACGGTCTTCGCCTTTACGCTGCCGATTATCGGCGGCAATCTGTTTCAGCTTTTTTACACGCTCGCGGATACGGTCATCGTCGGGCGCACGATGGGCGCGGAGGCGCTCGCGGCGGTCGGCTCGACGGGGACTTTCATCTATTTCATACTCTGCTTCGTGCAGGGGCTGACGGGCGGCTTCGGCATCTGCATAGGGCAGCGTTTCGGCGCGCGCAGCGAGGTCGGCGTGCGGCGGTCGATAGCGGCGTCGGCGCTGCTGTCGCTCGCTTTCACCGTCGCGCTGACGCTCTTCGGCTGCGCCGCGGCCCACCCGATTATCCGCTGGATGGACACGCCGCCCGAAATTTACGAGATGTCGTACGATTATCTGTTCGTCATCATGCTCGGCACGGGCGCGACGGTCGCCTACAACCTCGTTTCGAACGTGCTGCGCGCCCTCGGCGACAGCAGGACGCCGCTTTACTTCCTTATATTTTCGTCGTTTCTGAACATCGTGCTCGACTATGTCTTCATCGTGCCGTTCGGCATGGGCGTAGCGGGCGCGGCGTGGGCGACGGTGCTTTCGCAGCTCCTCTCCGCAGTCCTCTGCGCGCTCTACGGAGTCAGAAATTTCCGCGAGCTGCGCGTGCCGGAGCTCGACTGGCGCAGATCGCCGATGCTTTTCAAGAACCATCTGCGCCTCGCCTTCCCGATGGGCTTTCAGATGTCCGTCATGTGCGTCGGGCTGATAGCCATGCAGACGGCGGTCAACGGCCTCGGCGCTGAGGTTGTCGCGGGCTTCACGGCGGCGACGAAGGTAGACCAGCTTTCGGTGCTCGTAAACGGGGCCTTCGGCGTTGCGATAGCGGGTTACGTCGCGCAGAATTACGGCGCGGGGCTCGGCGGCAGGATAAAGGCAGGCGTGCGCGCGTCGCTGATCCAGCTTGAAGCGGCGAACCTCGTCATGGGCGCGGTCATGCTGCTGGGCCGCCGTTTCGTGGTGCCGCTCTTCGTCGACGGAGCGTCCGCTGCGATAAACGAAGCGGCCTACGGTTATCTCTTCGTCGTCGTTCCATTCTATCCGCTTCTCGGCCTGCTTATCATCTACCGTTCCGCGCTTCAGAGCATGGACGACGCGCGCACTCCGTTTACCGCCTGCATCGCCGAGCTCGTCATGCGCGTCGCGGCGGCTTTCCTGCTCGCGCGCTTCTTCGGCTACGCCGGTATATGCTTTGCGACGCCGCTCGCGTGGATGGGCGCGCTCGCCTTCCTCGTCCCGGTGTGGCTGCGCCGCGCCTCGAAACTCGAAAGCGAAGCCGCGCCGTTTCGCCGCCGCCTGGACGGAGCGCCCGCGCGAGGATAAAATTTAGAAAAACGACGCCGCGTGCGAAGGAGGCCGGAAAATCCCGATGTACAACCAGCAGCTCGACACTTTTATAAAAGTAGCGGAGCTGGGCAGCTTCACGAAGGCCGCCGAAGCTCTGTACATCTCTCCGACCGCCGTGATAAAGCAGATGAATCTGCTCGAAGCGCGCCTCGGCCTGAAACTTTTCGAGCGCACGCACCGCGGCCTCGCGCTCACGGCGGCGGGCGAATCCCTGCGCCGTGACGCGGAATATATCGTTCAGTATTCAAAGGAAGCCGTCGCCCGCGCGGGCGAGGCGGCGCGAAGCGAGGGCTCCGTCTTACGCATCGGCACCTCTCCTATGACGCCGGCGCAGATATTGGTGGAGCTGTGGCCGAAGCTGCACGAGAAGCTGCCGGATATGAAATTCCGCCTCGTGCCGTTCGACAATACTCCCGAAAACGCGCGCGAGATACTGAAAAATCTCGGCCGCGACATAGACATGGTGGCTGGCATCTTCGACGAAACGCTGCTGGAACGGCGGCAGTGCGACGGCCTTGAGCTCTTCCGCGCCCCGATATGCTGCGCCCTCTCGCTGCGTCATCCGCTCGCCGCGAAAGAGCGCCTCGCGGTGACGGACCTTTACGGCGAAAACTTCATGCTCATCAGCCGAGGGCGGATGAAGGAGGCCGACGCGCTGCGCGACGACCTTGAGCGCAGACATCCGCAGATACGCATAGTGGATTTCGACTTTTACAACACTGAGGTGTTCAACCGCTGCGAAAACGGCAACTGCCTGCTGATGGCCGTCGAGAGCTGGCGGAACGTCCATCCGCTGCTGCGTATAATCCCGGTAGATTGGGAGCACGCGATACCCTTCGGCCTGCTCCACGCGCACGACGCTTCTACGCAGGTGCGCGCCTGCATATCGGCGATCGAAGAAATATGCCGGCGCGACGGACGGTTATAACCCAAAGGTTCACACTGACGAACGAATCGAGACTTCTGCGGAAGCCTCGATTTTTTTATACTTCGCGTAAAAAGAACGAAATGGAGGAGGAATACGAAAAAATGAGAAACATCACGTTCATCGCCGTGATTTTTGCGTTTTCGCTCTGGGCTTTGGCGCTTCCCGCGATTCGCGCCGAAGCCGCCGAGCGCGTCGGCGCTCCCTACACGCGCGATACCCGCGTCGTGGATGTCATGAACGACCCCGCGTTCGGAAACTACGGCAGGCTCATATTCCCCGCCGAACGCGGCTACCGGAGCGGCGAGACGCTTGGAGATTTGCGGCTCACGTGGTACAGCCATATAGACCCGGACAAGACGGTAGAAATAACGAATTATTTCAGGACGCGCGCCGCGGCGGGCGAAAAAATTTTCTACGACATCTATACGGAAGCGGAGAAGGCCGCGGACCCGCGCAAGCGCGACACGGGACTTTTCTTCTTCCGCGGCGGGCGCGGCAATCCCTTCGCAATATGCTGCGCGGGCGGCGGCTTCGCATACGTCGGCGCGATGCACGACAGCTTTCCGCACGCGCTCGAACTCTCGAAGATGGGCTACAACGCCTTCGCGATAATTTACCGCCCGGGCGCGCAAATCGCCTGCGAGGACTTGGCCCGCGCGATAAGCGTAATTTTCGCGAACGCGGAGAAGCTCGGCGTAAGCACGGAAAGTTACTCGCTCTGGGGCGGCTCGGCGGGCGCGCGCATGGCGGCGTGGCTCGGCTCGCGCGGCCCCTCGGCGTTCGGCGGCGCGCGGCTGCCGCGTCCTGCCGCCGTCGTCATGCAGTACACGGGACACTCGCACTTCACGATGAACGACCCGCCTACATACGCCTGCGTAGGCGAAAACGACGGCATCGCCTCGTGGCGCGCGATGGAGCGCAGAATAGAAGCTCTGCGCGCCTGCGGCATAGAGACGGAATTTCATCGCTACACGGGGCTGAGCCACGGCTTCGGCCTCGGTACCGGCACAATCGCCGAAGGCTGGATAAACGACGCCGCGGCCTTCTGGCAGAAGCAGATAGACAAAAACCGCGCCGCGCGAGCGGACGGCGCAAAATAAACTGACGAGGTGAAAAATAAATGGAACAGCGCACACTTGGGAAAGATTTGAAAGTTTCGGCCGTCGGCTTCGGCTGCATGGGGCTGTCGCACGCTTACGGCGCGCCGCTCGACGAGCGCGAGGCGGTCAAACTTATACGCCGCGCCTTCGACTGCGGATACACCTTTTTCGACACCGCCGAAATATACGGCACGGAGGACGACCCGCACGCGAACGAACGGCTCGTAGGCGAAGCGCTCGCGCCTGTGCGCGATAAAGCCGTCATAGCGACGAAGTTCGGCCTGAGCTTCGACATGGAGAGCGGCGTCGTGCCCTATCCGATAATCCCCGACTCGCGTCCCGAGACGATACGCCGCTCGGTCGAGTGTTCGCTCGCGCGCCTGCGCACCGATCACATCGACCTTTATTACCAGCACCGCCCTGACCCGAAGGTCGAGCCTGAAACAGTCGCGGAGGTCATGGCGGAGTTGATTCGCGAGGGAAAGATAACGCACTGGGGAATATCCGAAGCGAACGAGGAATACCTGCGCCGAGCGCACGCAGTCTGTCCCGTGACTGCGGTGCAGAACCGTTACTCGATGATGGCGCGCTGGCACGAAGCGCTCTTCCCGGCGCTCGAAGAGCGCGGCGTGGGCTTCGTCGCCTTCTCGCCGATGGCGAACGGACTGCTTACCGGAAAGTACGGCAAAGGCTCGCGCTTCGACGCGCGTTACGACTACCGTGCCGCGATGCCGCAGTTCGCGGACGAAGCCGCGGAGAAGAACGCGGCGCTGATGTCTCTGCTGCATCGTTACGCGGAGGAGAAGTGTGCGACGCCCGCGCAGATTTCTATGGCGTGGATGCTTTGCAGGAAACCGTGGATAGTGCCGATACCTGGCACGCGCAGCGAGACGCGCATGGAAGAAAACGCGGAAGCCGCCGCCGTCGCGCTCTCGGCGGAAGAGGTACGCGCGATAGACGCGGCGCTCGACGGCATGGAGATGTCCGCAGTTTTCGGTGGCGCGCAGATTTCAGAGAAAAAGGATTAATTCACGCGCGCGTCCTCACGCTGCGGCGCGCGCCTCAAATTGAGGAAAAGTGAAAATTTTTATTCGCGCCGCATGCAGGAGAACGGCGAAACTCTCCGTCCGTCACGCAACGCGGCGCGCAGTTTTGCAGATTTTTTGCACGCGCAAAAGCGCGCGGATGCGGCGGGCGCGCCGCTTCGCGCGCTTTTTTCGTTTATCCTCAGAGCGGGGCCGTCTTCTATTTTTTATGCCGCTGTAATATAATCCAAGAACAAACGAATATTTGCTTTCGGCGCAAGGGAATCCGGTGCGATGCCGGAGCAGTCCCGCTACTGTAACTCTGACGAAGCCGCGAGATGCCACTGACAATGTCGGGAAGGCGCGGCGGAGGACGAAGGGGAGCCAGGAAACCTGACGCCGGGAGGGGAAGGGGGAAAGTTTGCGCGGACGAACGCCTTTGCAGCTTCATAGAAACGGCCTGAGAGCTGCAAAAGGTGCGAGACGCGGCGGACGAATACGCCGGGTCTTTTTTTGTTGGTCGGGCCAATTTTGACCGAAGCGCCGCGAGGACGGCGCGGAAAGGAAGAACCACGCGATGAA